>CALQUO020000071.1 GCA_943333775.2 Methylotenera oryzisoli | reverse complement strand
CCGTGAGCGTGCTGGGCAGCCTAGGCGACACGCTTAATCAATACGAAAACGTCTTCCGTGCGGTGCAATCGTATGATTTGCGCATTTCATGGAAACGCGACATCAAGCGACCCATGGCCGACATTTTTGCTGGTCGCGAATACCAAAAAATACTAAACCGTTGCGATGAAATTCATAAAGGCGTGTTGAAATCACGGGTGTTTATTGCCCTGCACATGCATGCCGGTGACGGTAACGTGCACACCAATATTCCGGTTAACTCGGACGATTACCAAATGATGCGCGTGGCCCATGAAGCGGTGGCTCGCGTGATGGCTTTGGCCAAAGGCTTGGATGGCGTTATTTCTGGTGAGCACGGCATAGGCATCACCAAAATGGAGTTTTTGGAAGACTCCACCATCAGTGCTTTTGGCGCCTACAAACAAAAAGTCGACCCCAATGGCCACTTTAATAAAGGTAAATTGATGGCCGGTTCCGGTTTGGACAATGCCTACACACCAAGTTTTGGTTTGCTGGAGCAAGAATCCATCATCATGGAACAATCGGCCATAGGTGAGATCGCCGATTCCATCAGCGATTGCCTTCGCTGTGGTAAATGCAAACCGGTTTGCACCACTCACGTGCCACGCGCCAATCTTTTGTATAGCCCACGGAATAAGATTTTGGGCACATCCTTGCTGATTGAAGCCTTTTTATACGAAGAGCAAACGCGGCGAGGCATCTCGCTTAAGCATTTTGATGAATTTAACGACGTGGCCGACCATTGCACGGTATGCCATCGCTGCTTAAACCCATGCCCGGTCGACATCGATTTCGGTGACGTGTCGGTGGCCATGCGTAACTTCTTGCGTGAGCAAGGCAAAAAACAATTTAACCCAGGCACGGCATTGGGCATGGCATTTTTGAATGCCAAAGACCCAGCCACCATTAAATTAATGCGTACCTTTATGGTGACCATAGGGTACCGCGCGCAGAGTTTTGCCCACAGCTTGGCCAAGAAATTTCATTTGTTGAAAGACAAAGTCAGGCCGCCTGCCACCGTTGGTAAGCCGGAAATAAAAGCGCAAGTGGTGCATTTTATCAACCGGCCTATGCCTAAGAAAATGCCGACTAAGACCTCGCGTGCCTTGCTGGGCATAGAAGACGACCGCATGATACCAGTAATACGCAACCCAGCCAAAGTGACCGAAGACTCGGAGGCGGTGTTTTATTTCCCTGGCTGCGGCTCCGAGCGCCTGTTCTCTAACGTCGGTTTGGCTACCCAAGCGATGTTGTACGAAGTCGGTGCCATCACCGTGTTGCCACCCGGCTATTTGTGTTGCGGTTACCCGCAAACCGCCAGCGGCAATCACGATAAAGGCCAGGCCATCACCACGGAAAACCGGGTATTGTTCCACCGTTTAGCTAACACGCTGAATTATTTGGACATCAAGACCGTGATCGTATCCTGCGGTACCTGCATGGACCAATTGCAAAAATACCAGTTTGAAAGCATATTCCCTGGCTGCCGCTTATTGGACATCCACGAGTATTTGATGGAGAAAGACCTGAAATTAACCGGCATTAGCGGTACCAAGTACATGTATCACGATCCCTGCCACACGCCGATGAAAACCTATAAGCCATTGGAAGTGACGAATGCCTTAATGGGCACGGATGTGGCCTTGAATGATCGTTGCTGTGGTGAAAGCGGCACCTTTGCCGTGGCTAGGCCGGACATTGCCACCCAAGTCAAAATGCGCAAGCAAGAGGAATTGGAAAAAGGCATGGGCAAGCTGGGCTTAACCGTGGGCGCCCCTGAGCAAAAAGTAAAAATTCTTACTTCATGCCCAAGTTGCTTGCAAGGTTTGGCTCGATACGGTGAGGACACCGGCATCGAAGCCGATTACATCGTGGTGGAAATGGCCAAGCATTTGCTAGGGCCAGATTGGATGCAAGAGTATGTCGCGAAAGTAAATCAAGGCGGCATAGAGAAAGTATTGCTTTAAGGCTAGCCGCCTTAGCTTACGGTAGGAAGGGCAGAAATAGTGCTGTGGCTAAATTTTGTATAACGCGGGATATCATGCGTTCGGATTTTTCCGATAGGGCCACGGCATATAAATCCGTGCGGCCTATCATCTTGCCAAACTCGCGTTCAAAACTGAGGTTTTTTTCTTTGTCGTTAATCTCATTGCTTAGCAAATAGAGTTTACCTTTTTCGTCTCTTGCATTAGCCAGTTTCCAAGCGGCGATTTCTATGTTACGGGCCACGTTATAAATAAACTGCGGGTTAAGCGTGTCGCTGAAGTAAAAGTCGCGTTTGCCCCCATGCGCTTGTAAGAGCATGGTCTGCAGACCAACGATAAAGGGCAATACGCGATCGCCAGTGTAATCAGGCTGGAAGGCCAAAAAGATAGCATCCGTGCCTTGTTTGTTGTCTATTTCCTTGAATTGGTAATGGTGTTGTTGCTCACCGTCTATCACCCAAGTCGTCATTTTTTCCGCATTATCCGACGTGCTTTTCGCCAATTCGTGTGGGTTGCGTTTGTACAGCTTAATCATCAAGGAGCGCAGGCTTTCGATATTTTCGGATATTTCCACATCCGCCATGCGATCAAAATCCGTTTTAGCTAACTGACTGCCTGAGCTGCGGTCGCTGCGTTCCGGTATGGTTTTTCTATCGACTGGGCTATTGAGCGTGCAAGCACTAAGCACGACCAGCATGCACCCCAGTAGCAGGACTCGGCCGAAGTGCAAGGTCATGTTTTTTGCGCCCCACGTGATTTAGGAAAGAAGATGCTAAACGTGCTGCCCACGCCAAATTCGCTCCTGATGTCCAATTTGGCTTGATGGCGTATCAAGATGTGCTTGACGATGGATAGGCCCAAGCCAGTGCCGCCGGTTTCACGGCTGCGACTCTTGTCCACCCGGTAAAAGCGTTCGGTCAAGCGTTCTATGTGCTGGGGTTCTATGCCTATGCCGCTGTCACGAACGGCAAATACCGGTTGTTTGTTTTGCATTTGCCAAGTGATGGTAATGTCTCCGCGGCCTTTAGCCGGTTCGACCGGTGTATAGCGTATGGCGTTGCTCACAAGGTTGCTGAATACGCTGCGCAATTCGTCTATGGAACCTTTTAAGTTAAGTGATGCATCGGCCTCCAGTAAGATGCGATGACTGGCTTTGTTGAGACTTTGGCTTAAGCCTATGGCATCGTTTTGTACGGATTTCAATAAGCTGGCCATGTCGATTTCAGTATTGTCTGGGCTACCGGTGTTGCTCTCTATGGTGGACAAGGTCAGCAAGTCTTCGATGATGCGGCGCATGCGCACAGTTTGTTCTTCCATCATGGCAAAGTAGCCTTGCAACGCCTCCGGCACTGCCCCCTCCATGTCACCTAGGGTTTCTAAAAAGCCGCCCACCACTGTCAGTGGGGTGCGCAATTCGTGTGAGACGTTAGCAATAAAATCCCGACGCATGACATCCACTTTTTCCATTTGGGTCATGTCACGACTGATTAATAATTTTTGATTATTAGCCATGGCAATGAGTTGGATATCAATCACTACCTCGGGATTTCGCCAAGATTTGAGTTTGAATGGCTCGTCGTATTTTTCATTGTACAAATAAGCAATGAAGCCGCTGTCGCGAATTAAATTGACCACTGGTAGATTTTTATCGGTGCTTAAATCCAAGCCCAATTGTTTTTCTGCATTGGCGGTACACCACTCAATTTCGTTGCTGGCACCTAATATAACCAAGCCATCGGGCATGGCGCTGGTAGCCAAATTAAAACGTTCTAAGGCTGCGTTGAGTTGGGTTTGGTTGTGCTTATTGGTGCGCTCGTACTTGAGTAATAGATTGAATAAGCCTTCCCATAAGCCAAAGCCATCGGGGATGCTTTTTAAGTCGGGTTTTTTAAACCAAGTTTGCAGTTGGTTAAGCCAGAATATGTGGTTGGCTAAGTAGAGCAGTAAGCCGCCAGAGAACAGCAATAAAGCCTTAGTGGCGCTGCTTATCAGCCAAACAAATAGACTGATTAGTAAAAGTGCAAATATAAATGAGCCGGCTTTTCTACTAATATTTTGCACAGGTGTTTTTCAGTAAATAGACTTAAGTGATTATAGCGAGGAAATGCAACAGCGAAAAATGTTTTATCGGCCCACTGGCTACAAGCGGGCCGGGGGATAAATTAGTCGTGATTGATGGAAAAACGGTAACCAGCGCCACGCACCGTTTGGATTAGGTCTTCGTGGCCAGACACGGCCAGGGCATTGCGTAAGCGCCTTATGTGGACGTCCACGGTACGGTCTTCAACAAACACGCGATCCCCCCAGACTTTGTCCAAGAGTTGGCTGCGAGTATGCACGCGTTCGGCATTGGTCATAAAGAAATGCAACAACCTGAATTCGGTTGGACCTAAATCGATATTCTTTTGATTGCCGCTGACCCGGTGGGTGGATGGGTCTAAATGTAAGCCGCTGATTTCTATTGGGTCGTCGGTCATTTGCGGGGCACGACGGCGCAACACGGCTTTAATTCTAGCATTCAATTCACGCGGGCTAAACGGCTTGGTGACATAATCATCCGCGCCCACTTCTAGGCCGCGTACCTTATCGTACTCGTCGCCTCTGGCGGTGAGCATGATGATGGGGATGGATTTTGTTTGCGAGTCGGACTTTAATTGACGCGCAAAATCCAAACCGTTCATGCCGGGCAACATCCAGTCCAGTAATATTAAGTCCGGTATAGTTTCACGCATTAAATTTTGTGCAATCTCAACGCTGAGTGCGCGTATGGCATTGTGCCCAGCTTGGGTAATGTTAAGCGCAAGCAATTCTTGTATGGCCGGTTCGTCTTCTACGACTAGTATATTGGCTGGCATAGTGCATCCTTAGCAAACTTATGATGGGTTAGACTAGTATTCATGAGCGCCAGTTTATGACTTATATATGAACTATTTATGACAGATATTAAATGCTCGCCCAAGTAAATGGGCATTTTTTTTTGATTTGCCTTCTGATTTGTTACACTATGTTGGCTAATGAAGTTTTTACGACAAATAAAAAATATAAATGAAAGAGGAGTGTATGGCCAACTTTTTATCCAAAGAAAACACCATAGCCAAAGCCGATTTTAATCGCTGGTTAGTGCCGCCGGCCGCCCTAGCGGTACATTTATCCATAGGCATGGGCTACGGTTTTAGTGTGTTTTGGAAACCGTTGGGCAGCGCCTTAAAAGGCGCAGATGGTTCGCCTGTTGCCACTTGTGCGGCCGGCGCGGCCACTTTTGCGGATAAATTGGCCGGCACGGCTAAAGCTTTGTTTGCCAACGATTGCAATTGGACGCAGTTTGATTTGGGGTGGATGTTTACCTTGTTCTTTGTCTTGCTTGGTTGCTCGGCTGCCCTTTGGGGAGGTTGGCTGGAACGTGCGGGACCACGTAAAGCCGGCTTCGTGTCCATGTTGTTATGGTGCGGTGGCTTGCTTATTTCTGCTTACGGCATCTACATACACCAGCTGTGGTTGATGTGGGTAGGCAGCGGCGTGATAGGGGGCATAGGCTTAGGTCTGGGCTACATTTCACCGGTCTCAACCTTGATTAAATGGTTCCCGGATAGACGCGGTATGGCAACTGGCATGGCTATCATGGGCTTTGGCGGTGGCGCAATGATAGGCTCCCCCTTAGCGACCAAATTGATGGCCTATTTTGCCATGGATGGCAGCGTTGGCGTCTGGCAAACCTTTGTCGCCTTGGCCGCCATTTACTTTGTCTTTATGCTGTGGGGCGCGTTGGGTTACCGCGTCCCACCTAGCGGTTGGCAGCCAGCTAATTGGCAGCCAGATAGTAACAAAAAAGCCAATGCCATGATCGCAAGTGGCCACGTTCACTTGAAAAATGCGCATAAAACCCCGCAGTTTTGGTTGCTGTGGTTGGTGTTGTGCATGAACGTGTCAGCCGGTATTGGCTTGATTGGAGCGGCAGCACCGATGTTGCAAGAAACTTTTGGCGGTGCGCTAGTCGGTGCGCCGCATTTAAGCTATGCT
>CALQUO020000070.1 GCA_943333775.2 Methylotenera oryzisoli | reverse complement strand
TGGAAAGCTTGCAGGTTGTACAAGGCGAGGATTTGGTGCAAAGCAAAATAGCGCGGGATGCCACTCTGCCTTTTCATAAACTTTGTTCGGCTGACTTGGCGCCCACGGCGGCTTTTTTTGACACCGATAGCGGCAAGGGTTTTCCAGGCCAATTGTTTTTAAATGGCGAAGAAGACAAAGGCGGTGGTCGCGCTTTTGCACATGGATTGGACGGCATCAGTTATGAGTTAGGGGATTTTGGCCAGTTGGCATGGGAAAATGTGTTGATCCATCCGCATGCCAGTCCAAGCACGTTGGTCATGGCGCTCGATGACATACAACAAGGTTTGTTGGTGGTCTACCTTGGTCAAAAGCGTAAAGAGGGCAACCCTGTCGAGCAAGCCGGCTTAGTAGGTGGGCAGCTTTTCGCCGTGCAGGTGCAGGGCGACCGATTTAATTTAGTGGCCTTGCCCGATGCGGCAAACAGCAAGGGCCCGTCATTGCGCGAGTCTGCCATTAAATTAGGCGCCACGGGCTTTGCCAGACCAGAAGACGGGGCGTGGGACACGCAAAATCAGCGTGCATTTTGGTTTAATACGACGGATAAACTGGGCGGGGATAGCCGTTTGCAAAGGCTGGAGTTCGATGACATTCATCGGCCTTTGGCAGGCGGGCGCATTCAGACCATCTTGCAGGCTAAGCAAATCGGCGCTGAAATGCTAGACAATTTAACCGTGGACGCAGGCGGTCGGGTGCTCTTGCAAGAAGACCCGGGCGATCACCCTCGTTTAGCGGCGATATGGGCATACGAACCCAACAGCGGCGTGACTAAAAAATTGTTCGAAGCTAACCCCGCTTTGTTTGGCGTTGGCCAACGCGGCTTCATGACCGCAGACGAAGAGCATTCTGGTATTGTGGAAGTGACGGCCTTGTTGCAAAAAGCCAGTTGGTTTGACGCAAGCCGTCGTTATTATTTGGGCACCACCCAGGCACACGCGGCCCATGCTCAGTCGGATTTAGTTGAACACGGTCAGTTGTGGCTTATTTCAGGACCGCGTGAATGAGCTTGAGCGAACTGGCTTAATCGAACTAGCGGTGGCCTTCTTTGGCCATGTTGATGCTGTATTTAGGGATCTCCACCACTAAGTCTTCTTTGCCCACCCGAGCTTGGCAAGACAAGCGCGAATGGGGTTCCAAGCCCCATGCTTTATCCAGCAAATCGTCTTCTTCATCGCTAGATGGATTCAGCGATTTAAAGCCTTCCCGAATAATCACGTGGCAAGTCGTGCAAGCGCAGGCCTGATCGCAAGCGTGATCTATGTCGATGTGATGATTGAGTAACACATCGCAAATGGATTCGCCGCTGTTGGCCTCGATGGCGACGCCCTCAGGGCAGAGTTCGACGTGGGGCAATACGATAATTTGTGGCATGCTGTTTCCTGTTAACTGGGCCGGTAAAGGTGACCTAGAGTTTAATCTCATCTAAATTCTTGCCGCTTAGCGCGCGGCTGACACTGGCGTTCATGCGCGCCGCGGCAAACGCCTCGGTGGCATGGTTTAATTGGTCTACCCCTTGGTTGATGGCGACCGCATCCTCACCTAGACTCAGCGTTTGTAATTTGACCATTTCCGCTTGTATCGCCTGCTGTTCGTCCGCCGTGATCAGCTCGCCATCGTGCTTCAAGGCCAATTCTACCGCGCTTAGTATAGCGCCAGCATTCACCCGTGCTTCGGCTATCATACGTGCTTTCTTATCGATCTCGGCGCTACCAAACGAAGATTTGAGCATCCTGGTGATGGCTTCTTCGCTCAAACCGTAAGACGGTTTAACCACCACGTGCGCTTCCACGCCGCTGGTTTGTTCACGCGCCGTGACCGAAAGAAGGCCGTCGGCATCGACTTGAAAGGTCACCCGTATGCGCGCTGCCCCAGCTGCCATGGCCGGTATGCCACGTAGTTCAAAGCGCGCAAGCGAGCGGCAATCCGCCACCAATTCACGTTCGCCTTGCAGCACTTGTATGCTCATGGCGGTTTGACCGTCTTTGTATGTCGTGAAATCTTGTGCACGCGCTACCGGCAGGGTGCTGTTGCGCGGAATGATGCGTTCCACCAAACCGCCCATGGTTTCTAAACCTAGCGATAAGGGTGTCACGTCCAGTAACAGTAAATCGTGGTCGCTGCGGTTACCAACTAAGGTGTTGGCTTGTATGGCCGCACCCAAGGCGACGACTTTGTCCGGATCAAGGTTAGTCAGTGGGGTTTGTTTAAAGTAGGCTTCAACCGCTAAACGCACTTGCGGCATGCGCGTGGCGCCGCCAACTAGCACGACGCCTTTAATCTCGTCCAAGTTTAATTGCGCATCGCGCATGGCTTTGCGTGTTGGGCTTAAGGTTTTTTGCACCAATTGTTCGGTGAGGACCACGAATTCATTGGCGCTTAGGGTGACGTCGACCAGCACGCCGTTGCTTAAGCGACAGACGATTTGCGCCTCGTGGTTATCGGTTAGCCATTCTTTGGCTTGACGCGCTTTAGTTAATAATAGGCGCGTGTCTTGTTCGCTAAGTGGCGCGAAGTTAGGGGTCGCCTCACGTATCTTGTCCAGCACCCAGCAATAGATGCGGTGATCAAAATCGTCGCCGCCTAAGGCTGAATCGCCATTGGTGGCCAGCACTTCAAACACGCCTTGGGTGAGTTTGAGGATCGATACATCAAAGGTGCCGCCGCCCAAATCGTAAATGACAAAGGTGCCTTCGGCCGCATTGTCTAAGCCATAAGCCACGGCTGCGGCTGTGGGTTCATTGAGTAAGCGCAACACATTGAGGCCAGCCAAGCGTGCCGCATCTTTTGTCGCTTGCCGCTGTGCGTCGTCAAAGTAAGCCGGCACGGTAATTACGGCACCCGTTAATTCGTCGCTACCGGCTGGGATGCCTAAAGATTTTTCAGCATGGGCTTTGAGGGTTTTTAAAATTTCTGCCGAAATCTCGATCGGGGTTTTGAGGCCGGCGCGTGTTTTTAACTGCAATAAGCCAGCTTGTTCGGTGCTGTCAACGAAATGGTAGGGGATGTGAGCGCGATTGGCGATGTCACTTAAAGCACGGCCCATAAAGCGTTTTGCTGAAGCGATGGTGTTAGCCGGGTCCACGCTTTGCTGGGCTTGCGCATCGTGGCCGACCACAACAGTGCCATCAGGCATGTAACGCACTACCGATGGCAATAAGGCGTGACCGTGCTCGTCTTGTAATACGGTAGCCATGCCACTTTTAACCGTGGCCACCAAAGAATTGGTGGTGCCTAAATCGATGCCTATCGCCAACTTGTGTTGATGCGGTGCAGCGGATTGCCCGGGTTCGGAGATTTGTAATAATGCCATTGCTAGTCGTTGCTTGTTTGTGGGTAACGAGTCGTTTAGTCCAGGCGCTCGATGGCCTGTTGTATGTCTGCGCACACTTTATCAATAAAAACCAGTTTGCGGGTGGTTTCGCTGGCCGCTGGGTAGTCTTTTTTATGGTCAATTAAATCCGTCAGCACGGTTGTCAATCTATTCCCTTCGGCTTGCATTTCATCAAACAGCCCCTCTAAGCTGGCCGTATCTTTGGCCATGCTGGCGTCTTCTAGGGCTTCTCGCCACTCCATTTGCTGCATTAAAAAGTCAGCCGGCATGCTGGTGTTGCTGTCATTCAAGCTGTCTATGCCTTTGAGACCTAACAAGTACTCTGCGCGTTTGGCCGGATTTTTTAAGGTAAGGAAGGCTTCGTTGGCTAGCGTCGCTAATTGCATGGACTGGCGCTGTTCGGTCGGCGTAGCCGAGACGAAACGATCCGGGTGAGCGCTGGCTTGGATACGTCGGTAGGGCGTCTCTAATGTGCTTAGCGCAAGGGCAAAGGTTTCTGGCAAGTCAAACAGTTGAAAATAATTCAAACTCACACTGTGAAGCTTTCACCGCAACCGCATTCGTCTTTGACGTTGGGGTTGTTAAATTTAAAGCCCTCGTTGAGGCCTTCCTTGCTGAAGTCCAATTCGGTGCCATCGATGTACACCAGGCTTTTTGGGTCAACGATGATTTTAACGCCGTGGCTTTCAAACGTGGTGTCTTCCTCGTTGAGGGCGTCGACAAATTCCAAGGTGTAAGCCATGCCTGAGCAACCGGTGGTCTTAACGCCCAAGCGCAGGCCTAAGCCTTTACCTCGGTTGGCTAAGAATTTTTCCACGCGATCGGCAGCGGTGGCCGTTAAAGTAATGGCCATTTACGCTGCCTCTTTAGCCGCTTGTTTGGCCTTGATGTCCGCCACAGCCGCTTTAATAGCGTCTTCAGCCAATACTGAGCAGTGAATTTTAACCGGAGGCAAAGCCAGTTCTTCGGCAATCGCCGAGTTCTTAATGGCGTAGGCTTGGTCTATGGTTTTGCCTTTTAACCATTCGGTCACCAAAGAGCTGGAGGCGATAGCCGAGCCGCAGCCATAGGTTTTGAATTTTGCGTCTTCAATAATGCCGTCATCGCTGACTTTAATCATTAATTTCATCACGTCACCGCAAGCCGGCGCACCGACCATGCCGGTGCCGACATTGGGGTCGTTCTTATCCAATGTGCCTACGTTGCGTGGGTTTTCGTAGTGGTCTAGTACTTTGTCTGAATATGCCATTTTAATTCTCCTGTTCCATTAAGAATAAGCTGAAAAATCATTGCTTAGTTTGATTTTTGATGCTTATTTTTAATGCCTACAACTATTAAATTTCTTAAACTTTTTACTGATTAATGCGCTGCCCATTGGACCTTGCTAAGGTCTATGCCGTCTTTAAACATTTCCCACAGTGGGGACAATTCCCTTAATTTATCAATTTTACTTTTCATTAAATTGATGGTGTAGTCCACGTCAGCGTCGGTGGTAAAGCGACCGATGGAGAAGCGGATAGAACTGTGCGCCAATTCGTCTGAGCGACCTAGTGCGCGAAGCACGTAACTGGGCTCTAAGCTAGCAGAAGTACAGGCCGAGCCGCTAGATACGGCAATGCCTTTTACCGCCATGATTAAGGATTCGCCTTCCACGTAGTTGAAGCTGATGTTTAAATTGTGCGGCACGCGGTGTGCTAAATCGCCGTTTACGTAAACTTCTTCCATGCTTTGTAGGCCGTGCAGTAATTTGTCGCGTAAGCGGCGGATGCGGGTGTTTTCTTCCACCATTTCTTCGCGCGCCAAACGAAATGCTTCGCCCATACCAACAATTTGGTGGGTGGCCAAGGTGCCTGAACGCATGCCACGTTCGTGTCCGCCGCCGTGCATCTGCGCTTCGATACGGATGCGCGGTTTACGGCGCACGTACAAGGCACCTATGCCTTTAGGACCGTACGTTTTATGCGCACAGAAGCTCATTAAATCGACCGGCAATTGCTCCAAATCGATGGCGACCTTACCGGTAGCTTGTGCCGCGTCAACGTGAAAAATAATGCCGTTTTCACGGCATAGCTTACCGATCGCCTCGATATCTTGGATCACGCCGATTTCGTTATTCACCATCATCACCGATACCAACACCGTGTCTGGGCGTATCGCTGCTTTTAGTTTTTCGATGTCGAGCAAACCGTTTGGCTCCGGGTCTAAGTAGGTTGCACTGAAACCTTGACGCTCCAAATCGCGCATCGGATCGATTACCGCTTTGTGCTCGGTGGTAAGGGTAATCAAATGCTTGCCTTTTTCGCTGTAAAAATTCGCTGCGCCTTTGATTGCCAAGTTGTTGGATTCGGTCGCGCCAGAAGTCCAAACGATTTCGCGTGGGTCGGCCCCGACCAATTTAGCGACTTCTAAACGTGCATTTTCCACGGCTTTTTCCGCGGTCCAGCCGTATGGGTGACTGCGTGAGGCCGGGTTACCAAAATGCTCGCTAATGAAGGGAATCATTTTCGCGGCTACGCGTGGGTCGACCGGTGTGGTGGCAGAGTAATCCAAGTAAATGGGGTACAAACCCTCTTCGGAACCACTGACTACTGGCATTTCTACTGTTGCTGACATGCGTTTATTTATCCTTAACTGGTGTTAATTTAAGACTGCTGTTGTTTCAAAACTAAGCTGCCAT
>CALQUO020000069.1 GCA_943333775.2 Methylotenera oryzisoli | reverse complement strand
GGGGTCGCGGCTTTGCACTTTTTCTTCACCTTAATTACCTGTGGTTTGTGGCAAATCGTTTTTGCTTTTTTATACAACAAGCAATATATGCGCCGAATGCTGGAAAAAGGCTACGTGCTCAAAGACACGCCGGATGTGATGGCCAACGCTAGAATGGCCTTGGATGTTGCTGATTTAGGCTAGTCAGCCCGCCTGCCATACTCCAGACTGACCGCCGCTTTTTTCCAGCAGTTTAATCTCACTTATGACCATACCGCGGTCGGCTGCTTTGAGCATGTCGTAAATGGTTAGCAAAGATACGCTGACGGCGCAAAGCGCTTCCATTTCGACGCCAGTTGGGCCTATGGTTTCAGCGCTCACCGTGCAGACCACAGCATATTGCTTGTCGTCTATGTCAAACGACACCGATACTTTCGTTAAGGCTATAAGGTGGCATAAAGGAATCAAATCGGCCGTGCGTTTAGCGCCTTGAATGGCGGCAATGCGTGCAATGCCAAGCACGTCGCCTTTTTTGGCATCACCCTGTTTAATCAATTGCAAGGTACTGGCTTGCATGCTGATAAGGCCGGTCGCCACTGCGATTCTTTTTGTGTGGGCTTTGCTGCCGACATCCACCATGTGCGCTTGGCCACTTTGATCAAAATGGGTAAGTGCGTCCGCACCGCTGTCTTGTATGCTCATGGCTTGTTTCCGCGTTGGTTTATTTTTATGATGGCAGCTGAACTCGCCGCGCAAAGTAGTTATCATGATAACAATGAAATTAAAGATTAGTCTAATCGCATTTACCCTGGCTGCCACGTTGCTGGTCAGTTTCTCATGGGCAAACAATTTGCCCGACCTAGGGGATGTGTCGCAAACCGTGTTAACGCCTCTTCAAGAGCAGGCGATTGCCGAACAAATTTTACGCGATGTCGCAGTTAGCGACGATGTGGTTAAAGACATTGAAATTAACGCTTACTTGCAGGCACTGGGCATGCGCCTGGTATCCAGTAGTCCAGATAACCAACTCAAATTCAATTTCTTTGTCGTGCAAGACAATTCCATTAATGCCTTTGCCATGCCAGGCGGCGTGGTGGGCGTGCACACCGGTTTGATTTTAGCCTCTAACAGCGAATCGGAATTGGCCAGCGTGTTAGGCCATGAAATCGGCCACGTCACGCAGCACCATTTGGCGCGTATGTTGGCGGGACAAAAAGGCGATACCTTTAAAAATATTGCAGGCATGGCCTTGGCCATTTTGGTTGCGCGTGCCAATCCGCAATTAGCAGGGGGCGCCATGACTACGGCTTCCGCCATAGGCGTACAAAGCCAATTGGATTACACCAGGGAGCACGAGCGTGAAGCCGACCGTATCGGCCTACAAATATTGGATAGCGGTGGCTTTGATGTGCGCGCCATGCCGGTATTTTTTACTACCTTGCAACGTGGGACGCGTTTTGCTGAAGGCGGTGCACCTAGCTTTTTGCGCACCCACCCCTTAACCAGTGAGCGTATTGCCGATGTCGACAATCGTGTGGCATTGATGCCTTACCGGCAAGTGCCGAACAGCTTAGATTTTCAGTTGGTTAGGGCCAAATTACTGGCCAATAAAGAAGTGCCGGATACCATGATAGCGTTGTTTGAGCAAAACATACGTGAGCGCCGCTACAGCAATGAGGCGGTCGAGCATTATGGTTTGGCGATGGCCTACATGCGCAAAGGCGCGCAAAAAGACTATTTGGCCAAGGCTGAACAAGAGATTTTATGGCTAAAGAAAAATGCCGCGCCGCATGCCATGATAGAAAACTTACATGCCCGCTGGCAGGTGGCAAATAACAACCCAAAATTGGCGGCTAGCCAATACGCGGCGGCTTTGAAATTGTATCCAGATAATCGTGCCTTGATATATGGTTACACCGAGCATTTTTTAGCCATCAAGCAGCCCGAGCTAGGGATTAAGCTCATCAAGGAAAAACAAGGCCTCTATCCCTATGATGCCTTCATGTATGAGCTGTTGGCCAAGGCTTACGCCATGCAAAATAAAAACTTACTCAGTCACCAAGCGCAGGGCGAGGCTTATTTCAGACAATACGATTTGGTGCGTGCGATTGAGCAAATGGACATTGCTAGCAAAGCCAACGATGGCGATTTTTATCAGGCGTCGATTGTGGAAGCCCGCTTAAAAGAATTGCGTCGAATGCTAGGTGAGGCGAAGAAAAAGTAAGTTGAGTAGGTTAGGTTCTGTCGTTGCGCCAGCCTATTAATAAATTTAATTTATCAATATCATTTGAACGATGTATTATATTTATTATTAAAGCGCTATATAATTCACCCCACGCAATCAAATTGCATTACGTTTTTATTTTTTAACCCATTTAAAAAGGAAGATTATTATGTCATTAGTTAATACGACTATTAAACCATTCAAAGCACAGGCCTTCCATAACGGTAAATTTGTTGAGGTCACTGAAGCCAGCCTAAAAGGCAAATGGTCTGCGGTGGTATTTTACCCAGCGGATTTCACTTTTGTTTGCCCAACTGAATTAGGAGATTTGGCAGATAACTACGCCACATTCCAAAAAATGGGCGTGGAAATTTATGCGGTTTCAACCGACACGCACTTCACCCACAAAGCTTGGCACGATGCGTCTGATACCATCAAAAAAATCCAATACCCTATGATAGGTGACCCAACCGGAACAATCACACGCAACTTTGAAGTGATGATAGAAGAAGAGGGTTTGGCGCTACGCGGTACTTTCTTGATTAATCCAGAAGGCGTAATTAAAGCCATGGAAGTGAACGATCTAGGCATAGGCCGTTCTGCTGCAGATCTAATTCGTAAAGCGCAAGCTGCACAATACGTGGCAAGTCATCCAGGTGAAGTTTGCCCAGCATCATGGGCACCAGGCAGTGAAACATTGGCGCCATCACTTGATTTAGTAGGCAAAATCTAAATTTAGCGATTTAGACGGATGGCTGCCCTAAGTCATAAGCTTGGGGCAGCATTAATACCTAAGCTTTATCCAAAAGATAAGGCTTTTTTTGACAAAAAAATTAATAAAATGAGAGCGCCATGGCCTTAGATACCCAAATTAAAACCCAATTACAAACCTATTTGCAGATGCTAAAAGAGCCAGTCGACGTGGTGGCATCATTAGACGACAGCGCAGGCGCAAAAGAAATGTTGGCTTTATTGGAAGAGCTGGCCGGCATGTCTGACAAGATCAACTTAAGCTTTGATGAGCATGCACGTAAGCCCTCCTTTTCAGTCAAAAGGGGTGCGGCGCATAAAGACGTAGCACAGGCAGTAGGCATTCGTTTTGCGGGCATACCCATGGGCCATGAATTCACTTCTTTGGTCTTAGCCTTGTTGCATGTTGGCGGTCACCCGCTTAAATTAGAGGCAGAAAAAATCGCACAAATTGCTGCTTTAGACGGGCATTTTGCTTTTGAAACCTTCATTTCCTTAAGTTGCCACAATTGCCCAGAAGTGGTGCAGGCCTTGAATTTGATGGCGGTAATTAACCCGAATATCAGTCATGTCATGGTAGACGGTGCCTTGTATCAAGCTGAAGTTAACGAACGTAAGATCATGGCCGTGCCGACCATATTCCTAAACGGCGTGGAGTTTGGCGTGGGCCGCATGGGCGTGGATGAAATCTTGCCTAAATTAGACCAAGGGGCACAAGCCCGCGAAGCTAAAAAGCTAGCAGCAAAAGCGCCGTATGATGTGTTGATCGTTGGCGGCGGACCAGCTGGCGCCGCAGCGGCTATTTATGCTGCCCGCAAGGGCATACGTACCGGTATCGTCGCCGAGCGATTTGGTGGCCAGGTGATGGATACCATGGCCATAGAAAACTTCATTTCTGTTAAAGAAACCGATGGGCCTAAATTGGTCGCGGCGCTTGAAGAACATGTTAAAACTTACGACATCGATGTGATGAATTTACAGCGTGCACAATCCCTAAGTTCGCCTAAAGCCGGTACCGGTGGTTTGATAGAAGTGACCTTGGAAAATGGCGCAAGCCTATCTAGCAAAGCGGTTATTGTCGCGACAGGTGCGCGTTGGAAAGAACTAAACATTCCTGGTGAGCAAGCTTACCGTGGTAAAGGGGTGGCCTATTGCCCGCATTGCGATGGTCCCTTGTTCAAAGGCAAGCACGTAGCGGTGATAGGTGGTGGTAACTCGGGTGTGGAAGCAGCCATCGATTTGGCGGGCTTTGTTAGTCACGTTACCTTGTTGCAATACGGTGACAAGTTAACTGCTGATGCGATTTTGCAGGATAAATTACACAGCTTGAGTAATGTCACGGTGATAGTGAATGCCGAAACCAAGGAAATCACCGGTGAAGATGAAAAGGTCAACGGTTTGATTTACCTTGACCGAGTCAGCGACATTTTGAAAACCATCACATTGGCTGGGGTGTTTGTGCAAATAGGCTTGTTGCCGAACACCGATTGGCTAAAAAGCAGCGGCATGGCTTTGAGTAAATTCAATGAGGTGGAAGTGAACGCACACGGTGAAACTTCACTGGCTGGGGTGTTTGCCGCAGGCGACGTGACCACCGTGCCCTACAAACAAATCATCATCGCCATGGGCGAAGGCGCCAAAGCCTCATTGGGTGCGTTTGATTATTTAATACGGCAATAATTGGCCGTTGCACTAAGCAAAAAATAAGGCGATAGCAAAGCTATCGCCTTATTTTTTTGAGTAGTCAGACGCTATTTTTTGCAGCAGCCACCGCTTTTGCAGCCAAATAAGGCATACGCCGGGCAGTAGTTGAATAAGCCGGTTAATAAAGGGGCGATGCCTATCCATGCCCACACTGGGCCACCTAATGCGCTTACCCAAGTGATCAAAGCAATGCCCACCACTATACGTACTATTTTATCGATACCGCCAACGTTGGTTTTCATGATGCTTATCCTTGAATAAAGTAGGGTTTGAATGCACTAGCTAGGCTAGTAAAACCATCATACACCCATGGCAAATTAGTATTGCGTTTGCTTTAGCTGGCCATGCTCAAGGCCACCGCTTCGGCGATGCGTATGCCATCGACCCCGGCCGATAAAATCCCGCCAGCGTAACCGGCGCCTTCACCGGTGGGGTATAAGCCTTGCGTGTTGATGCTTTGCAAACTTTCCTCATCGCGCTTTATGCGTATAGGCGAGGAGGTGCGTGTTTCTACGCCAGTCAGAATGCCATCGGCCAAATCAAAGCCTTTAATTTGTTTGGCAAATTGCGGGATGGCTTCGCGTATGGCACTGATGACAAATTCCGGTAAGGCCGTGTCTAAATTACCCAAGCGCACGCTGGGGGTGTAAGAGGGCATGACTTGACCAAATTCGGTAGAGGCTTGATTGGCTAAGAAATCGCCTATTAACTGCCCGGGTGCTTGGTAGGTGCTGCCGCCTAATAGAAAAGCCTGGTGTTCCCAGTGCCGTTGAAAGGCGATGCCGGCTAGTGGGTGACCGGGGAAATCCACTTCTGGTGTAATGCCCACTACTATGCCGGCGTTGGCATTGCGTTCGTTGCGTGAATATTGGCTCATGCCATTGGTCACCACGCAACCGGCTTCCGAGGCCGAGGCCACTACCGTCCCGCCTGGGCACATGCAAAAGCTGTAGACGCTGCGACCGTTGCTGGCATGGTGGACCAATTTATAATCGGCTGCGCCCAAGATTGGGTGCTGGGCATTCGGACCGTGACGGGCACTGTCGATTAAGGATTGCGGGTGTTCTATTCTGAAGCCTACGCTAAACGGTTTGGCTTCGATGAAGACGCCTCTTTCGTAGAGCATCTCAAAGGTATCTCGGGCGCTGTGGCCGACGGCTAAAATCAAATGGTCGGTGGCAATGCGCTCGCCGTTTTGCAACACTACGGCTTGCACTTGATGTTGCCCTTGGTCGCTGCTGCTTAGTTCTATGTCGTCAACGCGACTTTGAAAGCGAATCTCGCCGCCAAGCGCGATGATGGTTTCACGCATTTTTTCCACCATGCCGACCAATCTGAAGGTGCCTATGTGCGGGTGGCTGACGTATAAAATTTCTTCTGGCGCCCCTGCTTTGACGAATTCGTTCAGCACTTTACGACCATAATGCTTGGAATCTTTAATCTGACTGTATAGCTTGCCGTCAGAAAAGGTGCC
>CALQUO020000068.1 GCA_943333775.2 Methylotenera oryzisoli | reverse complement strand
CATTAATAGGGCTGGCAGATGGCATAAGCAGTTTGACTAAGTTTTACCAAGAAACGCAAGCCATGCAAGCCGATTTTTATCAAGTGGTGACGGACAAAAAAGGCAATAAGATTCAGGAGGTATACGGTCGCATGCAATTACAGCGCCCGAATAAATTTCGTTGGGATTACGACCGGCCTTTTGAGCAACAAATCATCAGTGATGGCAACCAGGTTTGGTTGTACGACACCGAGTTGGCACAAGTTACGGTGCGCGCCTTAAGTAATGCCTTAGGCTCCAGTCCAGCGGCTTTATTGGCCGGAGAACGTGGCTTGGAGAGTAGCTTTAAGTTGGTTAATGCCTACCGCAAAGATAAACTGGATTGGGTTAGCAGTCAGCCAAAAGATAGCGATGCTGGCTTTAATAAAATTTCATTGGGCTTCAAGGGCGACAATTTGCAGGCTATGGATTTGCTCGACAGCTTTGGCCATCAAACCCGCATCGTGTTTAGCCAGGTTAAAGTTAATACTAAGATGGACCCGCGTGCTTTTGTCTTTAAGGTGCCTAAGGGTATCGATGTGGTGGGGGATAAGTAGCTATTGATCTGGCAAAGTGCGGGTGTAAAAAGCCTTTGCTAGGTTGGTCGAGGCTAAGAGAAGCATCGCAATTCAGCATTTAAATCAAGGCTAGCTTGGGAGCATGCATAGGATGAGAATACAGTATGGCTATTGATTTATTTGCAGCCGCTAGCCCGCTAGCGCCGCTGGCTGAACAGTTGCGACCCACTACTCTAGACGCTGTAGTGGGGCAATCGCATTTATTGGCAGCAAACAAGCCGCTGCGCTTAGCATTTCAATCTGGCAAACTGCCTTCTATGATACTTTGGGGACCGCCGGGTGTGGGTAAAACCACCTTGGCTAGATTAATAGCCAACACCGCTGATGCGGAATTTATTCCTATTTCGGCTGTTTTATCTGGTATTAAAGACATCCGTGAAGCCGTGGAGCGGGCCGAGCACACCTTGCAGCAATCCGGCCGTAAAACTATTTTGTTTGTAGACGAGGTGCACCGATTTAATAAGGGTCAGCAAGATGCTTTCTTACCGCATGTCGAGAGCGGTCTGATTACCTTTATCGGAGCCACTACAGAAAACCCATCGTTTGAAGTCAACAGTGCGCTATTAAGTCGCTCGCAAGTATTTGTGTTGAACGCCCTATCTGATGAAGAGTTAGGCATCTTACTGGACAGGGCACAGGCCTTGGTGGCGGCTAAGGTTGATGTGAGTGGGGAAGTGCGCGAGCAGATAGTCTCCTATGCTGACGGCGACGCGCGGCGTTTGCTTAACTTTTTAGAAGGCTTGTTCAATGCGGCAGAGAGTGCCGGTGTGACTGCCATTGATCTGGCTTTTTTGCAAACCACCATGGCCAGTAAGATGCGTCGCTTTGATAAGGGCGGCGAGGCGTATTACGATCAGATTTCGGCATTGCATAAATCGGTGCGCGGCTCTAATCCTGATGCGGCCTTGTATTGGTTTTTACGCATGTTAGATGGCGGTGCCGATCCCTTGTATTTAGGACGACGCATAGTGCGCATGGCCATAGAAGACATCGGTTTGGCGGATCCCCGTGCGCAAAGCATGTGCTTGGAAGCCTGTCAGATTTTTGAGCGCTTGGGCACGCCAGAGGGAGAATTAGCTTTGGCTAACGCCGTTATTTATTTGGCCGTGGCGCCGAAAAGTAACGCGGCTTACCAAGCTTACAATCAAGCCAAGGCTTTTGTCGCCAACGGCGATTCCAGCCCTGTGCCTTTGCACCTAAGAAACGCGCCCACCAAACTCATGAAAGACTTGGACTACGGCAAGGCCTACCGTTATGCCCACAATGAACCGGAGGCCTATGCCGCAGGGGTGGATTATTTCCCGGACGGATTGACGCCACCGCCATTTTATATCCCCACGCCGCGTGGCTTAGAAGGTAAAATTACGGAAAAATTAGCGCACTTACGTGAACTGGATAAAAAAGCAAAAAAATAGCTCAATTGGCCCCTTATAGCTAAGTGATATCGGATTTAGGATCAGACTATGTTAGACATACAAGCTTTACGCAACGATTTGGATGGGGTAGTGAGCGCCTTAAAAAAACGCGGTTTTGATTTTGATGCCGCTGGCTTTTTGGCCTTGGAGCAAACCCGCAAAACTCTGCAAACCCGTACCCAAGACTTGCAAGCCAAACGCAATAATGCCTCTAAATTAATCGGCATGGCCAAAGCCAAAGGCGAGGATGTGTCCGCCGTCATGGCCGAAGTAGCCGGGATGGGCGATCAGTTAAAAGCCGATGAGGCACAATTAAGTGCATTGCAAGCGCAATTGCAAGCCTTATTATTGAATGTGCCTAACTTGCCGCACGACAGCGTACCGGCTGGTTTATCCGAAGCCGATAACGTGGAAGTGCGTAAAGTTGGTGTGCCGCGCCAATTCGATTTTGCCGTTAAAGACCACACCGATGTTGGCGCACCGCTGGGCTTGGATTTTGATACCGGCATCAAACTGTCCGGCGCACGCTTTACCTTTATGCGTGGCGCGATTGCAAAATTGCACCGCGCTCTAGCGCAATTCATGCTCGACACTCAGACTGAGCAGCACGGTTACACAGAATGCTATACCCCGTATATGGTGAATGCCGATAGCTTGATCGGTACCGGCCAATTGCCTAAGTTTGAGGCAGATTTATTCAGTCTAAATCACAACGACAGTAAGCTATATTTGATTCCCACATCGGAAGTCACCTTAACCAATTCCGTGCGCGATGAAATCGTCGCCATGGAAGCCTTGCCAATTAAACTCACTGCGCACACGCCGTGTTTCCGTTCTGAGGCCGGTTCCTATGGTCGCGATACCAAAGGCATGATACGTCAGCATCAATTTGATAAAGTTGAAATGGTGCAGATAGTCCATCCTAGTAAGAGCTATGAGGCTTTAGAAGAGATGGTAGGGCATGCCGAGCGCATATTGCAAGACTTAGCTCTGCCGTATCGCGTGGTGTCCTTGTGCGTGGGTGATATGGGCTTTGGTGCAGCTAAAACCTACGATTTGGAAGTGTGGTTGCCGGCACAAAATACTTACCGTGAAATTTCTTCGGTATCGAATTGCGAAGCGTTTCAAGCACGCCGTTTGCAAGCGCGCTTTAGAAACGAGGCGGGCAAACCGGAATTGGTACACACCTTAAATGGCTCAGGTTTAGCGGTGGGTCGCACCTTGGTGGCAGTCTTGGAAAACTACCAAAATGCCGATGGCAGCGTGACTGTGCCTGAAATCTTACGTCCTTACATGAATAATCTAGCGCTGATTCATGCGGATTAAATTGGCCGTTTTCTTAAGCAGCTAAGGCCAACTTAAACAGATTTAAATCGATGCGATTTTTAGGTTGCTGGCGCTCCAATATGCGCTGGTAGCTGCGCACCGATTCAACAAACACCACAGGTGCACCGCCACTGGCATAGCCGAATTTAACCGTGTTGTAGTATTCCGGATGCTTTAATAAAACCAAGGTTTTTTTCACGTCTGCCCAGCTGTCGGGGTTAAGGTTTAGGCGTGCAGCCAGCACCCTGGCGTCTTCAACGTGAGCATAGCCTATGTTGTAGGCCGCTAAAGCCATGTAAGTGCGATCCGGCTCGGGTATCCTATCTGGCACGGTATCTATTAGCTTGAGTAAATATTTAGCGCCAGCCGGTATGCTTTGTTTTGGATCCAACCTGTCGGTTACGCCCATTAAATCAGCGGTTTCTTCGGTTAGCATCATCAAGCCGCGCACGTTGGTGGGCGAGGTGTTGTAAGTGTCCCAATGCGACTCTCTGTAACTCAAGGCGGCCAGCAAGCGCCAGTCTATGCCGGTGATGTTTTCGGCTTGTTTAAATAAGCGTTGGTATTTGGGTAGCAAGCTGTTGCAATCCTTGAGGAAGGTGCTTACATCGAGCGTGTTGAGCCGTTCATTGTGACCGTAATAGCGGTCCAATAAATTGCCCAAGCTGCCGTCGGCTTTAATCTTGGCAAAGAAAGCCCGCACATTTTGCACCAAGCGTGGGTCGGCATTTTTTGACATAGCCCAAGCGATATGATCGCTAGGACCTATGTTCATCGCTACGTCTAGGGTGGGGTAATGGTTTTGCATTAAAGCCGCTAAATGGCTGTCGGCCACGGTGTAATCCAATAAGCCATCCGCCACTTCCTCTAGCAGCGATTCGGTATTGGTCTGATTTACTTCTGCCCATTTAAGACCAGGGTGGCTTTTTTTCAATTGCGTTAAGCGTTCTGCGTAGCTGGTGCCTTTGGGCACACTGATTTTTCTACCCAATAGCGCATCGAGATTCTGCGGTTTTTTATTTAATTCATTATTGAAAATAAGTTGCTGCTGCGTTTCTTGGTAGGGGCTAGCAAATTGCACTTGGTGCTTGCGTAATGGCGTGATGGTTAAGTTGGCCGCCGCAATGTGGGCCTTATTTTTTAATAAGCTGGGTATGACTTCGCTGATGCTGTTGGCTAACACAAAGCGTATCTCGTGGTCTGGGTAGTAGTCGCGAATAAACATAATGGCCAAATCGTACTCTATGCCTGCTGGGTGGTTATCGTTGCCTAAGTAATAGGTGGTGGGGCCGTTATGCGTAACAAAGACTAATTCTTTTTTATTGGGATCGATGCGTGGTGCAAAATCCACAGCATTGCGCGGTAGGTAAACCAACAGCAAGGCAAAACCCAGCAGCAGGCATAGAACAGCCAGGGTGCGGGGTTTGCTAAAAAGGTTGCCTAAGCCCAATGCTCGCTAACCTTGCCGTTTTCAGCAATTAATAAAGCGTCACATAAGCAATAAAAAATACCGTGTTCAACGACACCAGGCACATTATTAATTGCTTGATTTAATGCTGCGGCATCTTGGCTGTCTTGAAATTGCATGTCCAATACCAAGCTGCCGTGTGAGGTGACCCATAAACCGTCTTTGTTGGTGTTGGGGCGTAGGTCGCCCACGCCACCTAAGGCTTCTAAGCTGTGCTTGGCTAATTGCCAAGCATTGGGCATCACCTCTATGGGAATGGCAAACTTTTGACCTAGGTAATCCACCCGTTTGCTGGCTTCGGCCACGGCGATAAACGTTTTGGCGGCTTGCGCTAGTAATTTTTCTTTGACTAAATCGCTGCCGCGGCCTTTAAGCAAGCATCTGTCACTGGTGTATTCATCGGCACCGTCTACGTATAAGTCAATGGTGCTTAATTGCTCAATGGTGATGCTAGGCAATTGCAAGGAGTGGGCATAAAGGGCGCTGGTCAACGAGCTGGCTACGGTGGTTATTTTTAATGCCTCTTCGCGTTGGCGTCTAGCCAATTCGGCAATGAAGTAATTGGCTGTGGAGCCTGTGCCCAAACCAACCAGCATGCCGCTCTTTACGTGTTGTGCTGCCGCTAGGGCAACGGATTGTTTATCGTTCACGTCGCTTTATCTCCAAGCTAAGGGCTGTTTTAGTTAGCGTTATGATAGCGCGATTAGGCTGATAAAGGCATTAAAAAAGGGAGCAAATTTGCTCCCTTTATATCTTAATTGCAACGGCCTGATGAAGCCGGCGTTTATTTTAATACACGGTTTCTGTATTCACCGGTACGGGTGTCGATTTCAATCTTGTCGCCTTGTGCGCAGAATAAAGGCACTGGCAATTCAAAGCCTGAAGCCAATTTTGCTGGCTTCATTACTTTACCTGAGGTGTCGCCTTTAACCGCTGGTTCGGTGTAAGTGATTTCACGAATAACGGTGGTTGGCAACTCAACTGAGATGGCTTTTTCGTTGTAAAAACGGATGTCCACTGGCATGCCGTCTTCTAGGTAGGGAAGCACGTCTTCCATGAATTCCGCATCCACGTCGTATTGGTTGTAATCGGCATCCATGAACACATAGCTTGGATCGGCAAAGTAAGAGTAGGTTGCTTCTTTTTTCTCTAAAATAACGACTTCAAATTTGTCGCCGGCACCGTAAATGGTTTCGCTAGGTGTGTCGGTTAACAAGTTTTTAAATTTCATTTTTACTACAGCCGTGCTACGACCAGATTTGGTGTATTCGGCTTTAACCACGACCAATGGGTCACTGCCGACCATAATCACATTACCGGCGCGAAGTTCTTGTGCTGTTTTCATAAATTTGCCCTGCCAAAATAAGGGGTT
>CALQUO020000067.1 GCA_943333775.2 Methylotenera oryzisoli | reverse complement strand
TCTGCGCTGGTTAAGGGCCGCTGGTCTGACCATTTGAGATTGGGCTTTAAGTGAAAGGTAATGGTGCGCTGGTTAGACGACACTTCCCATGACTGGGCAAGCTCGCCGGTCAGGTCTAAATTTTTGTCGTATTTAAGCAGGCTGTTAAATAGATTGCCAGCAATTGCCGACGCGGCCGATTCGCCGGCTATCATGGCAATTAGACCGCTGGGCTCACCTGTCATGGCATCAATCATGGTGCCACCTGGGCTGGCCGGGTGAGCCACGTCGAAGTTTGGCTTTAATTTTGTATTAGCATCTTCATCATTGCCGCAAGCACTTATTAGGCAAATGACAAATACTAGCAGCCATATTTGGATGTGTCGTGTGATCTTTGTGTTCATTAACATGGCATCAATCAATTATTTTTTTGAGTTCGGACTAAGCTTTTTCTTTAAGTTTTTTATGCTGAGCTTTACTGGGAGTACTTTTTTTTAACTTACTTTTATTTGGTTTGGTTTTTTTTAACTTACTTTTATTTGGTTTGGTTTTTTTTAACTTACTTTTATTTAGTTTGGTTTTTTTAAACTTACTTTTATTTGGTTTGGGCAATTTTTTCAAACTTGCACGAGTTTTTAGTTTGGCTACTTCTGTTTGCGTGATGAGCGTTGCCGTATTGTCAATTCTCAAGGTTTGACCGATTTTAATATCTTGGTTAGCCAGGCCATTTGCGGATACGATATCGCCTTTGCTAACTTGGTAGAGCTTGGCAATTGCAAAAATGGTCTCACCTTTTTTAACTAAATGTGTGACGTAGTCGGACTTGCTAGGTTCCTTTTCATCGGCGCTATTGAGTGAATTTTTTTCTGTTAGGGCAGCATCACTGTTCGTCAGGATTGGGTCTAATGGATAATCGCTATTGGCATAGGCAGTCTTGACCGCGATGCTGTTTGGCGTAAAGTCTGTTTGATTACCGTTCGGCACCAAGATGGTTGAGGTTTTTTTTATTTGTTTTTGATTGGGTAAGTTATTTACATTGCGCAGCTTGGAAAGTTGTATGCCAAATTTCGAGGCAATTTTCTCCATGCGCTCACCGCGTTTTGCTAAGTAGGTTTTCCAACTGACCAAGGGTTTATTATAATTAGCTAAATTATCCCTAAAAGTCTGTGCGGCTAGAATAGGCAGAAGCAGTTCATGTTTTTCATCGTTATTGCCTATTAGTGGCCTGTTATTGCTGGGGTTAAGTGCTAAAAATTCCTCATCACTGATTTCCGCTAATTTGGCGGCCAGATGGGCGTCAATCTGAGCTGGGGCAGAAACACGGGTGAAGTAGGCCGTGTTGGCTATGGTTTGTATTTTTAATCCATACTTACCGGGGTTAGTCATGATATTTTTAACGGCTTGTAATTTAGGTACGTAATTTCGGGTTTCCGGAGGTAAGTTTAAACTTTCATAGTCAGTGCCTAGGCCTAATCTGCGATTACGCTCTATCGCTCGGCCTACTGTGCCTTCACCAGCATTGTAGGCAGCCAGGGCTAAATCCCATGAACCAAAATTGCCATACAGTTTTTGCAAATAGGTTAGGGCCGCATCGGTTGCCACAATTACGTTACGTCGATTGTCTATCCACCAGTTTTGTTGCAGGCCAAAATGCTTACCCGTGGAGGGTATGAATTGCCAAATGCCGGATGCCTGACTTCTTGAATGGGCTTGGGGGTTATAGGCGCTTTCTATCATGGGTAACAAAGCGATTTCAGTTGGCATGCCACGTTTTTGTACTTCTTCTACGATGTGAAACAAGTATTTTTGACTGCGTTCTACCATGCGTCTAATGTAGTCTGGCCTATTGGTATACCATTGCTCGTGATTGGCAACTAGGTTAGAGGTGGAATTTGGCATGGCATAACCTTCTTTAATTCTTTGCCAAAGGTCATCAGTGCTGATTAAGTCAACAGGATTGTTGTCGTCGCTTAAACTCCGCATGGATGAATCAATGGTGCCACTTTGTGAGTTGGCTGGCGTTTTTTTGTTTATTGCGGCATCTACCGATCTTGGTTCTTTGTTAAGTTTGGCCACCTCTTCAACGGTGACGGTGATTTCTTCCCCGATTACATTTGATTCAGCGAAGCTTAACGTGACCGTAAGCAGTAAGCTGCTTGCTATAAGAATGCGGGCAATAATATGGCTAGAAGAATTCGTCAATGATGGCTTAGGGTAATTAAATGGGCGTAACAACTGAGGCTGTTTGCACTGGTTGAATAATACAGTATAGTAAAAAACAATGACCTTAAAGTCAAGGTGTAAATATTTAATAATTACATTAAATATATTATTTAAATATATGATTAATATACATTTCTTAATTCTCTTATTCTAGTGAAAACAGCTACTTCATCTGTCGACCTTAAGCCACTGCCGACTTGAATGCTAGCGATATGGCAACGTAAAAAAGGATTGGTCGCGCGTTCCAGTTCGATACTGGATGGCAAGCTAGCCATACCTTTGTCGCGCAGCGCTTGTGTGTCTAGCTTACGTTTTTGCAATATGGGGTTGCTCGGCTCTAGGCTCAAGGCAAATTCAATGTTGCGTAATGTGTATTCGTGGCTGCAATAGACTTCTGTGTTGCCAGCTAAGGCGGCTAAGCGTTTTAGCGAGTGGAGCATTTGCTCTGGCGTCCCTTCAAATAAACGGCCGCAGCCTGCCCCAAACAGGGTGTCCCCACAAAGCAGCCATTGATCACCTAACTTGTTTTCAGTGTAGTAGGCCACATGGCCTAAGGTATGACCTGGCAAGTGCATGACGCTTAAATTTAGCCCTATGTCGGTTAGATGTACTACCTGATCTGCATCGACTGGTGTGTGAGAAAAAGAGAAAGACTCTAACCTTGGAGCATAAACATCTCCATCAGGATAAGCTTTAATTAATGCGCTTACCCCGGCAATGTGGTCTTGATGGTGGTGGGTAATGAGTATACCGGTTAGGCTAAGATTAAGTTCTGTTAGCGTTTGTATGACTGGGTAGGCGTCACCTGGGTCAACTGCTACGGCTTGCTGGCCGTTGTGTATGAGCCAGATATAATTATCCTTAAATGCTGGAATGGGTATAATTTGAACATTATGATGCATACCTACTATCATTTGTTCTATACGATTAAATGTCAATAGCAGCGACGCCCATACAAGATTGGTTTAAATCCACAGCAGGCGAGTATTTGCAAGCCAGCGAAAAACACTTGTTTGACCAAGAGGTATCCGATCTATTTGGCTTTAATGCCCTGCAGGTGGGGTCTATGCCGCTAGACTTGTTGGCTAACTCGCGCATGCCCAATCGCTATAAAGCTTTAGCTATTGAAGCAGGTGGCGTGGTGAATGGCGAACAACAGGCTAACGTGGTGTGCAGCGATGATTTTTTACCCTTTGCTGAAATGAGTTTGGATTTATTGCTTTTGCCGCACAGACTAGAATTCAGTGACAGGCCACACCAAACCTTGCGTGAAGCTGCTCGCGTAATGATGCCAGATGGACATTTAATTATTTCCGGCTTTAATCCCATTAGCGCCTGGGGCGCGTGTGCGTTTATAAAAAAACTGTTTTGTAAGCAGTTAAATTACCCATGGCATGCTCGCTTGATAGGCTTGAATCGCTTAAAAGATTGGTTAGCCTTGCTGGGTTTTGAGGTTGTCAGCGTGCGTAGCTGTTGCCATGTCCCGCCGTTTGAAAATATTATTTGGCATAAGCGCCTGTTATTTATGGATAAGCTAGGCCAGCATGCCTTTTCGAGATTGGCAGGCGTCTATTTTATCGTGGCAAAAAAACGCGTGCCCGGCATGACGCCCATTAAACCGAATTGGAAACAATCAGGCGCCACCAATATACTGACGGCCAGACCCAAATCCATTGGGAGGCCAACCAAGTCGCGAGACAAATTAAACCGTTTATCCAGGAAGACATTAGAAAAAACACCATGAGTACTATTAAAGCAGTAGAAATTTACGCAGATGGGGCATGCAAGGGCAACCCGGGTCCTGGGGGCTGGGGTGCTTGGATTAGTTACGCTGGTCAAGAAAAAGAACTGTTTGGTGGCGAATTGCTTACCACCAATAACCGCATGGAGTTAACTGCGGTGATACGCGCCCTTGAGGCGCTAAATCGCAGTTGCCATGCAATGGTTTACACGGATTCGGTTTACGTGCAGAAAGGCATTTCCGAATGGATAGTCGGCTGGAAAGCCAGGAATTGGCGTACCGCAGATAAAAAGCCGGTGAAAAACGATGATTTATGGCGCATTTTAGATGGCCTAGCTCAGCAGCATACAGTGCAATGGATATGGGTCAAAGGGCATGCCGGCAATGTTGGTAATGAGCGGGCAGACAGTTTGGCTAATAAGGGCGTGGAGCAGGTTTTACAGGAGGCATTATCAACATGAGGCAAATCTTTTTAGATACGGAAACCACCGGTTTGTACCATGCACAAGGCCATAGGGTAATAGAGATTGCCGCGGTTGAAGTGGTAAACCGTCGATTAACCAAACAGCATTTTCATTATTACCTCAACCCGGATCGTGAAATAGACCAAGGCGCACAAGAGGTGCACGGCATTTCTTTGGAATTTTTACAGGACAAGCCCCGCTTTCCTGACATCGTTAATGAGTTGCTGGATTTCATTTCCGATGCCGAGCTGATTATGCATAATGCACCCTTTGACGTGGGATTTTTAAACTGCGAACTGGGTTTAATTGAGCAAAAGCCCTTAGAAAGTATCGTCGCTAAGGTGACCGATACGCTTAAAATAGCCAAAGAAATGCGCCCAGGTCAGCGCAATAGTTTGGATGCCTTGTGTCGACATTTTGGCATAGACAACTCTAAACGTACCTTGCACGGTGCCTTGTTGGATGCGGAGTTGTTAGCTAATGTGTACATGGCCATGACACGCGGGCAAGACAGTCTGATGATCAGCATGGATCAGCCTCAAACAACGCTTGCGGTTGAACCTAAGGTTGCGTTTAATCAAGCTGGCATTGTTAAATTAGCTAATTCGACGGAGCTGGAAGCGCATGCTGCTTATCTGGCAGCATTGGATAAATCCGGTGAGTGCTTATGGGCTGCTTTGGAATCAACAACAATTGAAAAATAAGAAAGTAATCTGCATGAATAAAACAATTTTGGTAACCGGTGGTGCAGGCTTTATTGGCGCTAATTTCGTGCTTGAATGGTTGCGCTTGGGATTCGGCCGTGTGGTGAATTTGGACAAGTTGACTTATGCCGGGAATTTGGAAAATTTAACGGCGGTGCAACATGATCCGCAGCATGTTTTCGTGCATGGTGACATAGGGGATCAGGCGCTGCTGAGCAAATTATTGCATGAGTATCAGCCAACCGCCATCGTGAATTTTGCGGCCGAAAGCCATGTAGACCGATCCATACACGGCCCTGAAGATTTTATTCAAACCAATGTGGTGGGCACTTTTCATTTATTGGAAGCCGTGCGAGCTTATTGGACACAATTGAGCGCAGTAGACCGTCAGGCTTGGCGTTTTTTGCATGTCTCCACGGATGAGGTATACGGCTCTTTAACGCCCGATGCCGCGGCTTTTACTGAGCAGCATGCCTATGCCCCCAATAGTCCTTATTCTGCCTCCAAGGCTGCGTCCGATCACCTAGTCCGCGCTTACCATCACACCTATGGCATGCCTACGCTCACGACCAATTGTTCCAATAATTATGGGCCACACCATTTCCCTGAAAAATTAATTCCTTTGGTGATACACAATGCTTTAACTGGGAAAGCTTTGCCAATTTACGGTAGCGGTCTGCAGATACGCGATTGGCTTTATGTAACCGATCACTGTGCGGCAATACGTAGGGTCTTAGAGGCTGGTAAAGTGGGCGAGGTATACAACGTCGGAGGTTGGAATGAGATGGCCAATATAGACGTGGTCAAAACCTTATGCCGTATATTGGATGCAAAAAAACCGCGATCAGATGGCAAATCGTATGCCGAGCAAATTAGCTTTGTCGAAGATAGGTTGGGTCACGATCAACGCTACGCCATCGATGCCAGCAAGCTGCACCAGGAATTAGGCTGGAAGCCAGCAGAAAGTTTTGATACTGGTATAGAAAAAACGGTTGACTGGTATTTGGCAAATCAGGCCTGGGTGAACAATGTAACCAGTGGCGATTATCGTCATTGGGTAGCCAAGCATTACGCCGAGCGGGGTGAAGAGTTAGCCTAAGGCATCGGCCCAATTGTTGGGCGTTTCGTACAAGCGCACTTTTTCTAATTTTAAGTGCGTAC
>CALQUO020000066.1 GCA_943333775.2 Methylotenera oryzisoli | reverse complement strand
TCAAGGCTTGCCCGTTAACTGTTTGCACGTAATAGGCCACGCCACGCTCCACCCTTTGCACCTCGGGTAAACCGCAATGCTGAACGATGTCGGTCGCGCGCGACGCCCAGGGCGAGATGGTGCCTATGCGTGGCAACACCAAGAAAAACTCACCCGAAGGGTCTTCTGCTGGCAACTGCGGACCGTAGGTCAACACCTGCTCCAAACGTGATTGCTGCTCTATACTTAATGCCGCGTCTTTAGTCCAGGCAAAATGCCTAAACTCCGCATACAAATGCTTGATATTGCTACCGGATACGTCCTCTCTGGCCTGCAAGCTAGCCAGAATTTTATCAATGCGAAATGGAGATAAAGCTGCGCTACCACGCAGACTAAGCATAGGAGGGGTTGCGTTAGTTGGAGTCATGAAATTGGGCTAAAAATAAGTGCAATGGGCAAACCTGAATTCTATCAGATAGCAAGGTGCTAGCGTGACCTTGTGCAGACAAAAAACCTAAGCAATCGAGGCCTAAAAAACAATAAAAAGGGGGGGTGCATGCACCCCCCTTTATTTACCACATAACTGGAAAAAGCAGTATTGAGGCTTATCAGTTAGGGTTCGCCTGCCAGATGTGTTTAGCATAATCGTCTATGGCCCTATCGCTAGAGAATTTAGCCATGTTAGCCACATTTAAAATCGCCATGCGTGTCCACTCGTCAGGCTTTTGATACAACTGCCCGACACGGTCTTGGGTTTCAATGTAGCTGGCGTAATCGGCTAACAACAAATACTGATCACCGTTGTTAAGCAAATTATCCACCACGGCTTGGTAGCGATTAGGTTCTTCCACCGAGAAGAAACCGCCCGCTATCATGTCCAAAACTTCTTTCAATTCGGCATTGGCCTCATAATAATCCCGCGGGTTATAGCCATTGGCCTTGGTTTCCGCAACTTGCGGCGTGGTTAAGCCAAAGATGAAGATGTTCTCCAAGCCCACTTCTTCCATGATCTCGACGTTAGCGCCATCCAAGGTGCCTATAGTGAGTGCGCCGTTAAGCGCCATTTTCATGTTGCCGGTACCACTGGCTTCGGTGCCTGCCGTGGAGATTTGCTCAGACAAATCGCTGCCCGGGAATAGGATTTCGGCCGCCGATACTTCGTAGTTAGGGTAATACACCACCTTAAGTTGGTCGCCCACTGCTATGTCTTCGTTTACGATGGCTGCCACGTCATTAATCAAACGGATGATTTGTTTGGCCATCCAATAGCCTGGCGCCGCTTTACCACCAAAAATAATGGTACGCGGTGTGATGCCTTTTTCACCTTTGCGTATGCGGTTGTACAAGGTGATGACGTGCAACACATTAAGCAATTGGCGCTTGTATTCGTGTATGCGCTTAATTTGCACATCAAACAAACTGTTTACATTGAGTTTAATACCGGTTTTTTGCTCTATCTTGTCCGCCAAACGTTTTTTATTGGCCAACTTCACTTTAGCAAAAGCCTTACGGAAGTCTGCGTCATCGGCCAAAGGCGTGATTTTTTTGATTTGCGTGAGGTCTTTTTTGAAGCCGGCGCCTATGGCTTTTTCGATTAGCGCGCTCAGACCTGGGTTGGCTTGATTGAGCCAACGGCGTGGGGTAATACCATTGGTCACATTAGTCATTTTACCCGGGTAAATTTTATCGAAATCGGCAAACAAATGCTGTTTCAACAACTCGCTGTGCAAAGCGGCTACGCCGTTGACGGTGTGGCTACCGACCACGGCCAAGTGCGCCATGCGCACTCTTCTGCCGTGGCTTTCATCGATAATGGAGACACGGCGCAACAAATCGGCATCCCCTGGGAAATGGTGATTCACCATGTGCAAGAATTCGTAGTTAATTTTATAAATAATTTCCAAATGGCGCGGCAACAAGCGGCCTAACAATTCCACTGACCAGGTTTCCAGTGCTTCTGGCATCAACGTGTGGTTGGTGTAAGCAAAAATCTTCACCACCAAACTCCATGCCAAGTTCCAAGCCAAGCCATGCACGTCGACCAATTGGTACATCATCTCTGCTACGCCTATGGACGGGTGAGTATCGTTCAATTGGATCGCCACCTTTTCAGGCAGCAACTTCCAATCGGCAGACTTGTTCATGTCATGCGCGCTTAAAAAGCGTCGCAAGATGTCTTGTATGGAAGCCGAGACAAAGAAATACTGTTGTTTTAAACGCAGTTCTTTACCCAACACCGAGGTGTCGTTTGGGTACAAGACTTTAGAAATATTTTCGCTGTCGTTGCGCTCTTGCACCGACTTTTCGTAATTACCATCGTTAAAATGACCTAGATCAAATTCACGAGCGGCTTTAGCAGACCACAAGCGCAAGCTATTAACCGTTTCCGCACCATACCCCGGTACTGGCACGTCGTAGGCCATAGCCACCACGTGTTCAGCATCCACCCAATGCTGAGCTTCCTCACCGGATTCGGCTTCGTATTTCACCACGTGTCCGTAAAATTTAATTTGGTAGGTCGCTTCTGGGCGTTGGAATTCCCAGATGTTGCCATAGCGCAACCAATTGTCAGGATTTTCAACTTGATGGCCGTTTTCTATGGTTTGCTTGAACATGCCGTATTCGTAACGGATGCCGTAACCGGTCGCCGGAATGGCCATGGTTGCCATGGAGTCCAAGAAGCAGGCGGCTAAACGGCCCAAACCACCGTTACCTAATGCCGCATCGTTTTCCATTTCCACGGTATTTTCTAAATCGCGACCCAAGCTGCTTAAGCCTGCCTTTAATTGGTCATTAATGCCCAAATTAAGTGCGGCATTGCTGAGCATGCGCCCGATTAAAAACTCCAATGATAAATAATACACACGTTTTGGATCATCGCGATAATAGGCTTCCGCGGTTTTTACCCAACGCTCTACCACGTGATCGCGCACCGTGTAACTGGCCGCTTCATACCAATCCCTAGGCGTCGCAGCATCGCTGGTTTTAAAGCTGGAAAAAATCAAATGATTCTGTAAAGCCTGATCAACAGACGAAAGTTTAGGCAACACGGCCGCCTTAGGCTTGCGTTTGCCAGTGGCTTTCACCGATGTTTTTGTGGATTTTTTTAACAGGCTTTTTACTGCGGATTTTACTAAGCTGGTCATGGTTGCCTTCTATTGCGTCGCTTTAAGATGGGTCTAGCACTATTATCTAACAGGTGTATTTTAGCAAAAATTGTGCCACCTAAACATGACGCAAATGCTACGAAAATGTAATAGCAATAAAAAACCCACTAAGGGCTGCTTAGTGGGTTAATCGTTTGGCAATTCGGGCTAAAGCCCGAACTACATTAGTCAATAATTACACAATCAAGCTGTTCATGCGTTTAACGAAACTGGCTGGGTCATTCAGGCTGCCACCCTCTGCCAACAAGGCTTGGTCAAACAGCACCAAAGCCAAGTCATTAAACACCGTCTCTGCCGTTTCAGCTTCCAAACGCTTGACCAATTTATGGCCAGGGTTAATTTCCAAGATAGGTTTGGATTCCGGTGCGGTTTGCCCGGCCGCCTTCAACATGCGCGCTAGGTTGCCGGATAGATCGTTGGCATCGCTCACCAAGCAAGCCGGCGAATCGGTTAGTCGGTGCGTTACCCGGACGTCTTTTACTTGGTCACCCAAGCTGGTTTTGATTTTTTTCACCAAGGACTTTGTTTCTTTCTCAATTTTCTTTTGGATGTCTTTTTCGGTATCGGATTCCAACTTACCTAAATCCAAATCGCCCTTAGCAATGGACTGCAGTTTTTTGCCGTCAAACTCGGTCAGACTGCCTAATAACCACTCATCCACACGGTCAGACAAGAGCAACACTTCTATGCCTTTTTTGCGAAAAATTTCCAAGTGCGGGCTGTGTTGCGCGGCGGCAAAGCTCTCGGCGGTAATGTAGTAGATTAGCTCCTGCTCAGGCTGCATGCGCGCGATATAATCTTTTAGCGACACACTCTGCTCTTCGTTGTCGGTCTTAGTTGAGGCAAACCTCAGCAAGCCGGCAATTTTGTCTTTGTTAGCAAAATCTTCACCCGGGCCTTCTTTTAACACCCGGCCAAACTCGCCATAAAATTTAGCATAATCGTCCGGTTTGTTCTCCGCCATGTCTTCTAACAAGCTCAAGACTTTTTTCACTGAACCGGCTTTGATGGCATCCACGTCGCGACTCGATTGCAAGATCTCGCGTGACACGTTCAAGGGCAAATCGCTGGTATCAATCACGCCACGCACAAAGCGCAAGTATTGTGGCATTAATTTTTCCGCGTCCTCCATGATGAACACCCGTTTAACATACAACTTAATGCCATGGCGGCGCTCGCGGTCGTACAAATCAAACGGTGCGCGACTTGGGATGTAAAGCAAGGATATGTATTCCTGCTTGCCTTCAACTCGGCTGTGCGTATAGCTTAGGGCGTTTTCAAAATCGTGTGATACGTGTTTATAAAATGCTTGGTACTCGTCCTCAGAGATGTCATTTTTGTTGCGTGCCCACAAAGCTGATGCGGTGTTGACCGTTTCGTCATCATCGGTCGGCACCTCGGCACCGTCTTTCCATTCCGATTTCTTCATTACGATGGGTAAGGTGATGTGATCGGAGTATTTGCGTATGATGGTTTTAAGTTTCCAATCACTCAAGAACTCGTCTTCGGCTTCACGCAAATGCAACACGACGTCTGTACCGCGCGTGGCTTTGTCAGCTTCTTCTAAGGTGAAATCCCCTTCGCCGCTGGATTCCCAACGGACTGCAGTGGTTTCACCGGCACGGCGGGTGGTTAAGCTAACTTTATCGGCAATGATAAAAGCCGAATAAAAGCCCACTCCGAATTGGCCTATCAGATTCGCGTCTTTGGCTTGATCGCCTGATAAGGCGTTAAAGAATTCCTTGGTACCGGATTTAGCAATGGTACCGATGTTGCTGATCACCTCATCACGGCTCATGCCTATCCCGTTATCGCTAATAGTCAGGGTACGCGCATCTTTATCGAAAGCAATACGTATTTTTAGGTCGCTATCGCCGTCATACAAGGCGCCGTTAGAGATGGCCTCGAAACGCAATTTATCGGCCGCATCCGATGCGTTGGAAATGAGTTCTCGTAAGACAATTTCTTTGTTGCTGTACAGCGAATGAATCATCAATTGCAAGAGTTGCTTAACTTCAGCCTGAAACGGCATGGATTGTTTATTGTTCGGTTTTGCTTTGCTGTCTTTTGCCACGGCTTTTGCTCCTAAAATTTTTTACTAAAAAAACACTGAATTCTAGTTGGGGATGATGCGGAATATTTCAAGTGAAAAATTATTTGTCACAAAACTTTCAAACTATAATGTCAAAATAAACAATAATACTGTTTATTCCGTTTTGTAATAAATGCTGGTCATCCTCTAAGGCACCTTTATCAAATGCACGCCCCACTAGACAAATCTTTATTAGCCGCCATCGACTTAGGCTCGAATAGCTTCAGGCTGGAAATTGGCCAAGTAAACAGCGGCTTTATACAACGCGTGGAATACCTAAAGGAACCGGTGCGCCAAGGCGGCGATTTAGACGAGGACCGCAACCTAACCATGGAAGCCATGGAGCGTGGCGTGCGCTGCTTGGCTCGCTTTGGCGAACGCATACAGGGCTTTGCGCCTAGCCAGGTCAGAGCCGTTGCCACGCAAACCTTACGCGAAGCCAATAATCGTGATGTGTTTTTAAAAATGGCGAAAAAAGCACTAGGCTTTGATGTGGAAGTCATATCTGGGGTGGAAGAAGCCCGCTTAATCTACCAAGGCGTCAGTCGCTTTCTACCGCAATCGGATGAACGCCGTTTAGTCATAGACATAGGCGGTCGCTCCACCGAATTTATCCTAGGTCAGGGCTTTAATGCGCAGCACACATCCTCCTTACACGTGGGTTCAGTGGCTTGGTCTATAAAGCATTTTGCTAATGGCGATTACACCGAAAATGCCTTCACCCGTGCCGAGATTGCCGCCGAATCCATATTTGATACGCTGGGTGTCAACTACCACCAAAAACATTGGGACGTCGCCTACGGCGCATCTGGCACGGTGGGCGCCATTGCCGATGTGCTAGAACAATATGGCAGGCCCGCCGACACCATTAGCAAAGAAGGCTTGTTATGGCTACGCGAGGAACTGTTGCGCGCCAAGCACACGGACAAATTGCGTTTACTAGGCTTAAAAGAAGAGCGTAAAGCGGTAATTGCCGGTGGCTTATCCATTATGCTAGGGGTGTTTGACTTTTTAAACATAGAAACCATGAACGTGGCCAAAGGCGCGCTCAGGCATGGCTTAATGTACGACATGTTAGC
>CALQUO020000065.1 GCA_943333775.2 Methylotenera oryzisoli | reverse complement strand
TTGGTATAATGGTTGCAGAATTTTTCGATGGGCTTTGTGCCCATTTTTTGTTTCTGCAACTTATGTGCATATGTTTTAAATTTAGCGGAGATTTAAGGGTTTTAAAATGCAAGATTTGCCTACATTGATAACGACTGCGGTTGAGCAGCAGGGCTTCGAATTGGTCGATTTGGAGATATCCAATCGCGGTAAACTACTGCGCGTTTTTATCGATAAGCTTAATCCTGTCGATATAAAGGACAGCGTAAATATAGACGATTGCAGTCTGGTCAGCAATCAATTAGGCAACCTATTGGCGGTTGAAAACGACATCGATTACGACAGGTTGGAAGTGTCTTCACCGGGTATGGATCGAGTGTTAAAGACCGAAGCTAATTTTATGCGCTTCGTCGGTGAACGCGCTACGGTAAAACTGCGTGTGGCTATAACTGAAGTGAATGTGAATGCAAAAGACAAAAAAGATGAAACAGTCAGTAAAAAGAATTTTTTAGGCATACTCCGTGGCGTAGAAGCAGGCCAATTGCTGCTGGAGTGCGACGGTGTGATGCAAAAAATCATGATTAGTAATATCGAAAAATCACGTTTGAGTCCCGTTTTTTAATGGCGAAAATAATTGTCACAGTGGACTAGAAGTAAGAAATTTTTAATTTAATGAATGTAGGTTAACCTGCAAATTGACAGTCGGAGAGCAACATGAGTCGTGAAATTTTATTATTGGTTGATGCATTAGCGCATGAAAAAAATGTGACTAAGGAAGTGATATTTATCGCGCTTGAATTAGCGTTGGCTTCTGCTACCAAGAAAAAACACCATGATGACGCTGATGTGCGTGTGCAAATTGATAGGGAAACCGGTGAATACAAAACCTATAGACGCTGGCAATACGTTGAGTATGATTTGTTGGAGAACTCCAATTATCAAATCGACGAAGAGAGCGAGCAAGCTAAAGGCTTAAACATAGGTGATTACTACGAAGAGCCATTAGAAAACATCGAATTTGGTCGTATCGGTGCGCAAGCGGCTAAGCAAGTGATCTTGCAAAAAGTTCGTGAAGCCGAGCGCGAGCAAATCCTAGAAGACTTCTTGGCACGCGATGAAAAAATGGTAACAGGCGTGATTAAGCGCATGGAAAAAGGCAATGCCATCATAGAGGTGGGTCGGATTGAATCGCTATTGCCACGTGAGCAAATGATCCCAAAAGAGAATTTACGCGTGGGCGATCGTGTGCGTGCGTATCTATCTCGTATCGAGCGTGGTGGCCGTGGGCCGCAATTGATTTTATCCCGTATTACACCGGACTTTTTAGTGCGCTTGTTTGAATTGGAAGTGCCAGAAATAGAAGAAGGCTTATTGGAAATCCGTGCCGCTGCTCGCGATCCTGGTTTGCGTTCTAAAATTGCTGTTAAATCAAACGATCAACGTATCGATCCAGTGGGTACCTGCGTAGGTATGCGTGGCTCACGCGTTCAATCCGTTACAGCTGAATTAGCCGGCGAGCGCGTGGACATTGTGTTGTGGAGCATAGAACCGGCTCAGTTTGTGATTAATGCTATGTCACCGGCTGAAGTCACCAGCATCGTGGTGGACGAAGACACACATAGCATGGACGTAGTCGTGGACGAAGAACAATTGGCGCTGGCCATTGGTCGTAACGGTCAGAACGTGCGCTTGGCCTCCGAATTAACCGGTTGGACATTGAATATCTTGACGGTGGATCAAGCTGAACAGAAGAGCCAAGATGAGTTCTCTGGTGTTAGCCAGTTGTTCATGCAAAAACTGGATGTGGATGCCGAAGTGGCCGAAATTTTAGTGCAAGAAGGCTTCAGCACCTTGGAAGAAATTGCCTACGTGCCATTGGCTGAAATGAATGAAATCGAAGCCTTTGATGAAGACACCGTTGAAGAATTGCGTAAACGCGCTCGTGCGGCTTTGTTGACCGAAGCCATCGCTAAAGAAGAAGGCGTGGATGAAGCGTCGGCTGATTTGTTAGGCATGGACGGCATGGATGAAGCGACGGCCCATTTGCTCGCATCAAAAGGCATTGCCACCATGGACGCATTAGCGGAATTGGCCGTTGATGAATTGGTGGAGTTAACCGCGATGGATGCGGAGCGCGCTAAAACATTGATTATGACAGCTCGCGCACCTTGGTTTGTATAAGCGCTTAAAGAAGCAAGCAGTAATACTGGGCAATTAAGCGCAGAAAAAGAACACTGGAGTAAGAAGATGGCACAAACAACCGTAGAACAATTTGCTGGCGAATTAAAATTGCCAACAGCACTGTTATTAGAGCAGCTAAAAAGTGCTGGAGTAAATAAATCCCTTGCGGAAGATCAATTAAGCGAATCGGATAAAACCGCCTTGCTGGATCACTTGCGTAAAGAGCACGGTACGTTGGCGCCAAAAAATAAAATCACCTTAATGCGTAAATCCAGCTCGGAAATTAAAAAAACCGACAATACCGGTAAGGCCCGTACCATCCAGGTTGAAATCAGGAAAAAACGCATCATTGAACAGCCTTTAGATAGCGCGGCCATGGAAGAGGCAGCCACAGAGGCGGCCAATGCCGCTGCGCTAGTTGAGGAAGTAGCGCCAGCTGCCGAAATGGACCTTGTGCCTCAAGTGGAGGCAGTGCTTGCAGAAAGCGCGTCTGAAGAGGAGCCAGTTGTCGCGGCAGCCCCAGTTAAAACCATCAACCGTAAAGATTTGCTCGGTGCCGATGAAATTGCCTTGCGTGAGCAAGAAGCCAAAAGGCATTCAACTTTGGCGGCCATGCAAGCCGATGACCGACGTAAAAAACAAGAATTAGCGCAAAAGCGTTTGGAGGAAGAAGCCAAGCGTCTGGCCGAAGCCGAGGTAGCTAAAGAAAAAGCCGCTAAATTATCTGAAGGCACCTTGCATAAACCCGTGGCCAAAGATGGCGCGGCAAAACCGGCATTGGGTAAAGATGCCAAAAAAGGCAAAGGCAACAACAAAGAGTGGACAGACGCAGAAAATAAAAAACGCGGATTAAAAACACGCGGTGACATCACGGCCGGCAAGCCTGGCTGGCGCGCGCCTAAAGGCAAACACAAACACCAGGGCGATGACGATGCACAACATGCATTTAATGCGCCAACCGAGGCCATTGTGCACGAGGTATTGGTGCCAGAAACCATCACTGTGGCTGAGTTAGCACATAAGATGGCGGTTAAATCCGGTGAAGTGATTAAAGCGTTGATGGGCATGGGCATGATGGTGACCATCAACCAAGTATTGGACCAAGAAACGGCCATCATTATCGTCGAAGAAATGGGCCATAAAGCATCGGCCGCGGCCCCAAATGACCCAGAAATCTTCCTAGAAGAAGCCGAGCATGCTGCGGCAGTATTAGAGCCACGTCCACCGGTGGTGACAGTGATGGGCCACGTAGACCACGGTAAAACCTCCTTGCTGGATTACATACGCCGCAGTCGCGTGGCTTCCGGTGAAGCCGGTGGCATTACCCAACACATCGGTGCGTACCACGTCGAAACCCCGCGCGGCATGGTGACATTCCTTGATACACCTGGCCATGAGGCGTTTACAGCCATGCGTGCCCGCGGTGCAAAAGCCACCGACGTGGTGATATTGGTGGTGTCTGCCGATGACGGCGTCATGCCACAAACCATAGAAGCCATCCACCATGCAAAAGCGGCTGGCGTGCCTTTGGTGGTAGCAATCAATAAAATAGACAAGCCGGGTGCCGAACCTGAGCGCGTCAAAATGGAATTGGTGTCACAAGAAGTGGTGCCAGAAGAATTTGGTGGCGACGTGATGTTTAGAGCCGTGTCGGCCAAAACCGGCGAAGGCATAGACGAGCTATTGGAAGCGGTGTTATTGCAAGCGGAAATATTGGAGCTAAAAGCCCCTAAAAACACACCGGCTAAAGGCTTGGTGATAGAAGGCCGTTTAGACAAAGGCCGCGGTTCCGTTGCGACCATCTTGGTGACGTCCGGTACATTAAAACGCGGCGACATGATTCTAGCCGGCAACACCTTTGGTAAGGTGCGTGCCATGTTGGATGAATCAGGTAAAGACATACAAGAAGCCGGCCCGTCTATGCCGGTTGAAATTCAAGGTTTATCCGATGTGCCTAGCGCCGGTGAAGAGATGATCGTGCTTAACGATGAGCGCAAAGCCCGTGAAATTGCCAACTTCCGTCAAGGTAAATTCCGTGACACGAAATTGGCTAGACAACAAGCGGCTAAGTTGGAAAACATGTTTGATCAAATGGGTGAAGGCGTTGCGCAAACCTTAGGTCTAATCATTAAATCCGACGTACAAGGTTCTTACGAAGCGCTGTCTACCAGCCTGCAAAAACTGTCTACATCAGAAGTTAAGGTAAACGTTATACACACCGGTGTGGGTGCGATCAGCGAATCCGACGTCAACTTGGCGGCGGCATCCAAGGCCGTATTGATAGGCTTTAACGTTCGTGCCGATTCCGGTGCGCGCAAACTCATCGAAACCTTGGGTGTGGACGTACGTTACTACAACATTATTTACGAAGCTGTGGATGAAATTAAAGCGGCTTTAGGTGGCATGTTGGCACCAGAGCAAAAAGAAAGCATGATAGGTACTGTAGAAATTCGTGAAGTATTCCGTATTTCTAAAGTGGGTGCAATTGCCGGTTGTTATGTGCAGGACGGTATGATTAAACGTAATTCACACGTTCGTGTATTGCGCAATAACGTCATCATCCATAGCGGTGAGTTGGACTCCTTAAAACGCTTTAAAGACGACGTAAAAGAAGTGAAAAACAGCTTCGAATGCGGCTTGTCATTGAAAAACTTCAACGACATCGAAGTGGGTGACATCTTGGAAGTCTACGAAATCGTTGAAGTGGCTCGTACTTTATAATGGCCAAAGAGTTTTCTAGAAGTCACCGCGTTGCCGAGCAAATGCAACGCGAGTTGGCCGATCTATTGCAGTTTGAAGTGAAAGACCCGCGCGTGTCCATGGTGACGATTACCGCTGTTGAAGTAACCGGGGACATGGCGCATGCCAAGATATTTTACAGTGCCAGCAAGCCTAGCGATTCATTGCAACAAGGCTTAGAAAAATCAGCCGGTTTCCTACGCACGCACTTGGCAAAACGCATGTTGTTGCGCACTGTGCCGCAACTGCATTTTGTTTACGATGCATCGATAGACAACGGTATGATGATGTCTAAATTGATAGACCAAGCCTTGGCAACCGGTTTGGACCCTAGCTAATTCCCTTCACAAAGCACCGCCCTTGCAGTTTAGACGAGCTAAAAAAAACATCAGTGGTGTGCTGCTATTGGATAAGCCATTAGGCTATTCATCCAATCAAGCTTTGCAACAAGTTAAACACCTACTTCAGGCCGCCAAAGCCGGCCATACCGGCACACTGGACCCCCTAGCGACCGGTCTGCTGCCCTTATGTTTTGGCGAAGCCACAAAGTTTGCCCACTATTTAACCGAAGCCGACAAAGTCTATGAGGCCACCTTAAAGTTGGGCGTTACGACCAACACCGGTGACGCCGAAGGCCGAGTTTTATCTGAGCAGGCGGTAGCACTCAGCGCAGAACAATTTACCGCCGTTTGCCAGCAGTTTTTAGGCGAAATCAGCCAAGTACCCCCCATGTATTCAGCCTTAAAACACGAAGGCAAAGCCCTTTACGAGTACGCTAGAGCAGGCGTTGAAATAGCCCGCAACGCCCGCGCCGTGACTATACACAGCATCTCCGTATTGGATTTTGCTGGAGATGTGGCCAACATCAGAGTGAAGTGCAGCAAAGGCACATACATCCGCACTTTGGCTGAAGACATAGGCGCCAAGCTAGGTTGCGGTGGGCATTTGATCGGTTTACGCCGAACTGCCACGGCCAATTACCAGATAGAACAGAGCCTGAGTCTGGACGAATTTGTCGCAATGTCGGCCGAACAACAGTTAGCTAAACTGCTGCCGGCAGACAGTGCCGTGGCTTATTTGCCGGCAATAGAATTGGATGCGGATACTTCTTTTTATTTAAGCCAAGGTCAGGCCGTTTGGCAAAGTGGCTTGATTCCAGAGGGGCTGATCCGCCTATACAATCCGCAAAACCTATTTTTAGGTTTGGGTGAGCGTCAGCCTGATGGCAAGATAGGCCCTAAACGCTTAATCGTGCAGCCGCTTTAGCTATGAAAAAAGCAAAAAAAGATTGATAAATCATCTGTTTATAACTATAATGCTCGGTTATGCAAATGAATGCATAGGCGGTTTAGTAAATAGGCTGCCTTTACATTGACGCAAAACATCTAAATATTAGGATAAAGTTATGGCAACCACTGCAGCAGAACGCGCTAAGATCGTTAGTGAATTTCAACAAGCTAAGAATGATACCGGTAGTCCAGAAGTGCAA
>CALQUO020000064.1 GCA_943333775.2 Methylotenera oryzisoli | reverse complement strand
CTTTATTTTCATAGTTTTATATAAATTTATTAATCTTCTTTATCATCTACTACATCCAACACATCGAGCGGCTGATCGGCCAGTTCGACGCGCTCAATCTTAGCAAAACGTTGGGTAATTTTTTGACTGGAGATGTGCACATCTTGGGCATTTTCATGCGCTTGACGGATGTTGTCGGCTAGCTTCTTCATGCGCTGATCAAAGCGTCCAAAATCTTTGCTAAGCTTAGCCAACTCTTCTTTAATGACGTGGACTTGCTTACGCGTTTCCACGTCTTTTAACACAGCGCGCGCGGTATTCAACACAGCCATCAAGGTGGTGGGTGACACCACCCAAACGCGCTTATTCATAGCGTACTCGATTACATCTTGGTGGTAGGCGTGCAATTCAGCAAACACCGCTTCGGCCGGAATAAACATCACCGCGCCATCGGACGTGACATTGGAAATGATGTATTTTTTCGCGATGTCATCGACGTGCTTCTTCACGTCCAATTTGAATTGCTTTTCCGCCACCAGTTGTTCGGCTTCAGATAACTTGCTATCAAGCATGCGTTGGTAGTTTTCCAAGGGAAACTTGCTGTCCACCGCAACAGTTCCAGTAGGTTCGGGTAGAAATAAGGCACAATCCGCCCGCGTGCCGTTTTCAAAGGTGTGCTGCATGGCGTAGGTGTTAACCGGCAATACATTGCGCACCAAGGCCTCCAATTGCACCTCACCAAAGGCACCGCGCGAACGCTTGTCGCCTAACAACTCCTGCAGGTTCACCACGTTGGTGGTTAAGCCATCGATTTTCTTTTGCGCTTCGTCTATGGTTGCCAGTCGCGCCATCACATCAACAAAAGTTTGATTGGTTTTCTTAAAGCCCTCGTCCAAGCGATCGGATACCTTGCCACCTATTTGCTCCAAACGGTTATCCACGGCTTTGCTTAAACTCTCTATGCTAAGGCTTAAGGTGGTGGTGGCTTTAAGCATGGTGTCGTTAATCAAAGCTTGCTGCGCCTGACCTTGTTCCGCCAAGGTGGTGTGCAGTTTCTCCATGATGCTTTCACGGGTCAATGCTAAATTGCTGTTTTGCGCCAATTGCAAGGCCTGCATGGCTTCCCGTGTGCTTTGCAACTCGTTGGCAACGCTAGCACGCAAGCGTTCGCTGGTCTCTTGCGAAGAGGCGCTTAAGCGGTCGCCCAGTTTATTTAAGCCGTCATTAAAATCCAGCAACATGACTCGGTGCTTTTCTTCCAAGTGCTGCATTATTAAGCCTTGTTGATTGCCTGCTGAGCCTCGGCTTATCAGCATGAGTAATAGCAAGAAAATGAGCAGCAGCAAGACCAATATAGAAATTTGTATCATGGGATTAATTATACCTGATGGGGCCAGGCCCACTGTAGCAATGTATGAGGCAAGCGTCGCTTAGACTAGGTCGCGGGCACGCAACTCCGACTTGATGTAGGCATAGTAAATCGGCGCAGCCACAATGCCGGTTAAACCAAATGCGGCCTCCATGCAGAGCATGGCAATTAAGAGTTCCCAAGCATTAGCACGAATTTGACTGCCAACAATACGTGCATTTAAAAAGTACTCGAACTTATGGATAACGATTAAATACACTAAAGAGCCCACTGCCACTAACAAGGATTGACTGAGGCTGACGATGACTATCATGGTATTGGAGATTAAATTACCTATCACCGGGATCAAACCGACTACAAAAGTAATGGCTATCATGGTTTTAATCAGCGGCAAATGCACACCCATCATAGGCAAGACCAAGGCCAAGTAAATAGCGGTAAAAACCGTGTTAATAGCGGAAATGCGCACTTGAGCAAACACAACGCGCTTGAACGCATCGCTAAAAAACTCACCACGGCAAGCTAGGGCCCGCGCAAATGGCTTGAAGTTATCCATAGCAACGGCATCGCGCACAGCCAAAATACCGCCTATGATCATGCCTATCAATATGTGTGCGGTTGCCCTACCGGCTTCTTTACCCACCACTTGCAATTCATCGGCATGACTACGTAACCACTGTGACGCTTGTTCTTTAAAGGTAATAGCATCGGCCGGCAAATGCTCAAACAACCAAGCCGGCAATATCTTGCGGCTGTCTTCTATGATTTGCGCCATTTTGGCCAGCAGCACGGTTAAGCTGCCAGAATCGGATCTAAAAAAAGCCACCAAACTGGCGCCGGCAAAGGCCAGCAAACTGACAATAATCACCACCAGTATGGCCACTGCCCATAATTTCGATACATTGCTCGGCTTATTGCCGGATAAGCTTCTAGCCAGCATGGGCGTGATGATGTGCACCAATTCAAAAACTAACAAGCCGGCCAATAAAGCCGGCAACAAATGAAACAACAGCACAAATACGAGCGCAACGGAAGCCATGATCCAAGCGGCCACTTCGTACGCAGTCGCTGGGCTGAATTTGATTGTTTTAGTCATGCATATACCTTCATTACACCTAGGAAATTTTTTGTCACAATAGCATAAGCCGATTTATTTGTTGATGAAATGTGCGCTTATTCCCCATAGGGCTTAAAACGGTTTAGAAAATTGGCCGCTTCATGGACCGGCAAGTTCAGCACCAAATCCACTTGCTCGCCGAAGCTTTTGCTGACGATGCTGCCCTTGCATTTTTGCAAGGCACTGTTCATGGTGTCCATTTGTTTGTAGCTAAGGCTTAATACGTAATGCTGCATTTCAACAAAATCATCGGTTTTGGCTAGATCTAAAGCCAGCTTAGCGGTACCGCCATAAGCACGCGCCAAACCGCCGGTGCCTAAATTAATGCCGCCGTAATAGCGTATCACTGCCACGCATACATTAATCAAATCGCGCCCTTCTATGAGCTTGAGCACAGGCATGCCGGCCGTACCCGACGGCTCACCGGCATCGGAAAATCGCGGTACGATGGCCGTGCCCACTTTCAATCGATAAGCATAAGCCAAATGGTGGGCGCTGGGATGCTTAGCCGCAAACGCGCGCAAGGCAACAGCCAGCTCGCGCTCATCAGCTACAGGCAAAGCCATGGCTAGAAAACGCGATTTATTAATGGTCTGCTCGGCAAAGCCGGCCTCGGCTAGCACTAACAATTAACTTAAACCACTGATATGGCCTGCCTGATCAACAGCTATGCGCTCACTGGCAGGCTCCTTAGGCAAGCCGGGCATGGTCATGATGTCGCCGCATACGGCCACGACGAATTCTGCACCGCGCGACAAACGCAATTCGCGCACGGCCAACACGTGCCCAGTAGGCGCCCCACGCAAAGTCGGGTCGGATGAAAACGAATACTGCGTTTTGGCTATGCACACCGGAAAATGCCCGTGATGTTTTTCCAAGCTCGCCAAGCTTGCTAGGGCCTTAGGGCTAAATTCAACCTGGCTGGCCCCGTATATTTGTTGCGCTACGCACTTTATTTTATCGGCTAAGGGCATGGCATCTGGGTACAAAAGCCGACAAGCTTGATCGCCACTGCTAGCGATCAGTCGCAATAACGCATCGGCTAAATCAACCGCCCCATCCGCCCCCTGCGCCCAATGCTTGCAAACCACCGCTTGCGCACCCAACTTAGCGACGGCTTCCTGCAAACAAGTAATTTCAGCATCGCTGTCGCTATCAAAGTGGTTGATGGCAACCACCACAGGTAAATTAAATGCTTGTTGCAAATTGGTCAGGTGTTTTTCCAAATTCGCCATGCCGGCAATCAAAGCGGCAGTATTTTCCTGATTTAAGTTTTTTACCTCCACCCCGCCGTGATATTTTAGTGCCCGTACGGTGGCCACCAAGACCGCTGCCGCTGGCTTCAACCCAGTCTTACGGCACTTAATGTCCATGAATTTTTCGGCGCCCAAATCTGCACCAAAGCCGGCCTCGGTCACCACAAAATCGGCTAGCTTCAAGGCCGCTTGCGTCGCCACCACGGAATTGCAGCCGTGCGCGATATTGGCAAACGGGCCGCCGTGCACCAAAGCCGGGGTGTGGGCCAAGGTTTGCACCAAGGTGGGTTGAAAGGCATTTTTCAATAATGCCGTCATCGCGCCCTCGGCTTGCAAGTCGCTGGCTAAAACAGCTTGCTGCTGTTTGTTTAGGCCTATCTGTATATTGGCTAGGCGTTGTTGCAAATCGGCTAAAGAGGTTGCCAAGCAAAAGATTGCCATGACCTCGCTGGCCACGGTAATGTCAAATCCGGTTTGCCTGCTGTAGGGATTAAGCGTATTGGTCTTCGAGTCTTTACTATGACCATAAACGGTAAGGTCACGGAGCGCCCTATCGTTCATGTCCAAGCATCGGCGCCAGCTGATGCTATCCGGATCGATGTTCAAGGCATTGCCTTGGTATATATGGTTATCAATTAATGCAGCCAGCAAATTATTGGCACTGGAGATGGCATGAAAGTCACCGGTGAAATGCAAATTAATGTCTTCCATGGGCAACACTTGTGAGTAGCCGCCACCGGTTGCCCCGCCTTTAAGGCCAAATACTGGACCCAACGACGGCTCGCGCATGCACACCATGGCGCTTTTCTGCTTATCCGCCAGTAAGCAATTTAAGGCATCGGCCAAACCTATGGTCGTGGTGGTTTTACCCTCGCCGGCCGGGGTTGGGCTAATGGCCGTGACTAAGATTAACTGGCCGTCTGGCTTAGTCTGCAATCTTTGCATGGCCTGTGCCGACAGCTTGGCAATATGCGGCCCATAGTGCAGCAAATCCTCGGCCGGTAAATTTAGAGAAGCCGCAATTTGCGTTATGGCTTGCATTTCTGCCGCTTGCGCGATGGCTATGTCGCTTAGCATGGCCATTAAAAATCACCCTTACTGGCTTTATTGATCAAGCTCAATAAACTGGTTTCTAAGTCTCTTGCGGCTTGTTGTGCCCGCAAAGTCGGCTGCTTAATGTGACTCAGGTCGTAAGTCGGTCTCGCCAGTGCAATAAACAAATGCATGCGCTGATTGGCATCCGGCTTTTCGTAAATGGCAATGCGGCAAGGCGCGAACACTAAGAATTCCGGATGATCAAGAAAGATTTCCGTGCCCAGGCTTAAATTGCAGAAGCTCTGCACTTCCTTAATGCCCTGCGGGTCTATGCCACGGTTTTTGATGTGTTCGGTGATAGAGAAATTGGCCGGGTTAACAAAGTTCATACTCAGCGCCAAGCTTTTTAAACTTTCCGTAACGTCTTGGTAAGTTACACCCTCACGCACTGGCAATTCGTATATGGCATTAGCCGCGTCTATGGCCGGCATACCGGCTTCCACTTGCCCTGATAGCAAGGCATGCTTTGATTTGGGCGCATTCAGGCTGCAAGCACACAGCATGCACGCCACCAATAACAGCACTGCCGACAGACGCATACATCCCTTTTTTTGATTGAGCTAAGTGCTAATTATGCACTTATTTTTAGTGCCGCATTCACTGCTGCCTGATTAAATTGTGGCGCAATCAATTCTATGAAGCCATACATATAGCTGCGCAAAAAGGCATCCTTGCGCACGCCCAAATAGGTGGTGCTGTCGGCAAACAAATGGCTGACATCGACTTTAACCAAACCGGTATCGCGCTCATCGTCGTAAGCCATATTGGCTAACAAGCCCACGCCTAAGCCGAGGCTAACATAGGTTTTAATCACGTCGGCATCGATGGCAGTCAACACCACATTCGGCGACAAGCCGGCATTGCTAAAGGTGGTCGACACCAGTGTTCCGCCAGTGAACCCAAAATCGTAAGTGATCAGCGGGTAAGCCGCCAATTTTTTTAGGCTAAGATTGGGTTCCAATAACAATGGATGGCCATGCGGCACTACCACACAACGGTTCCATTTATAACAAGGCAAACACAGTAAATTTTCAAAATCGCTGATGTACTCGGTGGCAATGCCTATGTCTGCATCGCCATTGGCGACTTGCTCAGCCACTTGTTTGGGATTGCCTTGATGTATGTTTAATTTCACATGCGGAAACTGCGTCATAAAAGTCTTTACTGCCGTCGGCAATTTATATCGCGCTTGCGTGTGGGTCGTGGCTATGGTCAAGGTGCCGGTTTCGATGTTGGCAAATTCATCACCCACCCGCCTGATGTTGTCGACTTGTTGCATGACTTTGGCGGCCAGATTCAGTATTTGTTGGCCAGGCTCCGTAATGCCGGTTAAACGCTTGCCATTGCGCTGGAAAATCTGCAGGCCTATCTCTTCCTCAAACAACTGAATTTGCTTACTTACGCCAGGCTGCGAGGTATACAAAACCTCAGCCGCATTGGTGATATTGAGGTCTTGTCGAGCCACTTCATTTAGGTATCGCAATTGTTGTAATTTCATGAGCTTTTCTTTCCTTTAAAGCCTTGCAATCAATATAACTAAAAATTATACGCATAGAATAACATATTCTAAAAAAACCAATTTACTACTGCTATAGTGCGCATCTGAATTTTTTAGTTCCATTCTTTTGATAACGGATACTCCATATGGAATTTGGTTACATCATTGCAGGCTTTTTAGTGGGCTTATTGGTCGGTCTTACTGG
>CALQUO020000063.1 GCA_943333775.2 Methylotenera oryzisoli | reverse complement strand
TTGTTAAGTATTCAATGACTTCAGGCTCGACACCACTGGCGCGCACCATGGCCAAGGTGTTACGTGAGGTGCCGCATGCTGGGTTGTGGTAGATGGTAATAAGCATGGTGTTTTCCTAATTTAACTTAATACCGATTTTTGCTTGGATGCCGCCGCTTGTGCTTAAGGATTTCATGGTACGGATTCCTAAAAAAATTCGCTCGTCATTTCTCTCGTTGTCCCTAGTTGATAGGCGTACGCTCTAAGCCCACCTTAAAAATTACCAGCGATTGATCCAATGGGCATACCTATAAACCAGCCGTAATATAAATTATTTAGCTGGCTTTAGGAATTTTTTATTCTGGTCAAAGCGGTTACGTTAAAATTGTCATATACTTGTCACAATTAAACCTTAATATCGACGTTGGTTAAACACAATACTTAAACAACGAAGGAGTTTTTATGAGCAACGTATTTCGCAAGTCCTTAGGCATTGCCGCCTTGCTAGCCATCCAATTTGCAGTGCCATCAGCCATGGCCGCCGAAAAAATCATTAAAGTAGACGGCTCCAGCACGGTTTACCCGATCACGGAAGCGATGGCTGAAGAGTTTCAAAAAGCCACCAAAACCAATGTAACCGTGGGCGAATCCGGAACGGGTGCTGGCTTTAAAAAATTCTGTCGCGGTGAAACAGACATCTCTAACGCGTCACGTCCTATTTTGCAAAAAGAAATGGATGCCTGTAAAGAAGCCGGCATTCAATACATCGAGCTGCCAGTAGCGTTCGATGCATTGACCGTGGTAGTAAACCATAAGAACGATTTTGTTAAAAGCTTAAGCGTGGCAGAATTAAACGCCATCTGGAAATCCGGCTCTAGCGTTAAAAACTGGAAACAAGTCAACCCTGCTTACCCAGACAAAGCCTTGGCTTTGTATGGTCCAGGTACCGCTTCTGGTACTTTTGATTACTTCACCGAAGCCATTAACGGTAAAGCCAAATCCAGCCGTACCGACTACACGCCATCTGAAGACGATAACGTTTTAGTGCAAGGTGTAGCAGGCAATGCAGGTGGCCTTGCGTATTTTGGTTACGCCTATTACGAAGAAAACAAAGACAAATTACGCGCTGTGCCTATCTCTGCTAAAGCCGGCTCACCTGCAGTCATGCCTTCACCTGAAGCAGTTAAAGACGGTACCTATCAACCGCTTGCACGTCCATTGTTCATCTACGTGAACGCCACGGCAGCTGCATTCAAACCGGAAGTGAAAGCCTTCGTTAACTTCTACTTAGAAAATGCACCAAAATTGGTAGCCGAAGTGAAATACGTGCCCTTACCAGCAGACGACTACGATGCTGTTAAAGCGCACTTTAAAGCTTTAAAACCGGGCACTGGTTTTGGTGGTAAAAACGAAATAGGCATTAAAGTTAAAGATTTAATCAATAGAATTAAATAATTCAACGTCAGCAAAAAGGGGCGGTCTCCACCGCTCCTTTTCATTAAGCCGACCTACCCTAGCAACCGAGTTTTAAAATCGCAACAATAATGCAACCCAACTTAAGAACAACCCGGCCACTATGCTCAACAATTTGACTGAATTATCGATTAGCCCGAGACTAGCTAAAAACATACGTCGCAACGTTAAAGAGCGCGTGATTGAATTCATCTTAATGATGGCTGCATTATCGGCGGTGTTCACTACCTTCGCCATCGTGGCGATTCTTCTGTACGAATCATTCGGTTTCTTTGAAACCGTATCACTGGTCGAATTCTTTACCGGCACCGTGTGGACGCCACTCTTTGAAGACGCCCACTACGGCATCATGCCTTTGATCGCCGGCACCTTAACCACATCATTCGTCGCGCTAGCCGTTGCCGTCCCAGTTGGCACCATCGCCGCGATTTACCTTTCAGAATTTGCCTCACACAAAACCCGTGAAATAACTAAACCCGTCTTGGAATTGCTGGTCGGCGTGCCAACCATCGCCTTCGGCTACTTTGCCTTGCTGTTTGTCACCCCCTTGCTGCAAATCATTTACCCAGACTTACCAGGCTTTAACATGCTCAGTGCCGGCTTGGTGATGGGCGTAATGATCGTGCCCTACATCGCATCGGTGGCCGAGGATGCCATGCGCGCCGTGCCCATGAGCATGCGCGAAGGCTCTTATGCCATGGGCGCCACGCGTTTTCAAACAGCGCTTAGGGTGGTCACCCCAGCTGCCACTTCTGGCATAGTGGCCGCTTACATCTTGGCCGTGTCACGTGCCGTGGGTGAAACCATGGTGGTGGCGGTGGCCGCTGGTCAGCAACCCACCTTAACCTTCGACCCTACAGAGGGCGCAGCCACCATCACCGCTTACATCGTGCAAGTCGCAATGGGTGACTTACCGCATGCCAGCATAGGCTACCAGAGCATATTTGCCGCGGGCCTGGTCTTGTTTGCCATGACCTTAACATTCAACCTTATTGGCCACGTGGTGCGTAAAAAATACAGGGAGCAATACTAATGGCCGTTACACAAAGCAAAAAAGCCTCAGTGCTGGCGGATCTGGATGCCGTGCGCAGCATGATCAGGCGTCACAAATTCAACGATTTAGTATTTGCCGGCATAGGTTTAATTGCCTTGATGATAGGCTTATTGACCTTATTAACGCTGTTTGTCGACTTGGTCATGGACGGCTACCCTCGTTTCAACCTGCAGTTTTTCAGTGACTTCCCATCGCGCCGCGCCGGCAGCGCCGGTTTGCTGTCAGCCTGGGTTGGTTCAATATTAGTAATGGCGGTTACATTCCTTTCAGCCGTGCCCGTTGGCGTGGCGGCAGGCTTGTATCTAGAAGAATATGCACCAAAAAATTGGTTCTCCGACCTCATTGAAATCAACGTATCCAATCTGGCCGGCGTGCCATCCATCATTTACGGTTTGCTGGCATTAGGCTTGTTTGTCTATGGTTTAGACCTAGGTCAAAGCATACTGACCGCTGGCCTTACATTGGGTCTGTTAATCTTACCTACCGTGATTGTCTCCACCCGTGAAGCCATACGTGGCATCCCCGTGGCCATCCGTGAAGCAGCTTATGCCGTGGGCGCAACTAAATGGCAAGTTGTGAGCGATCACGTGGTTAAATACTCACAAGGCGGTATTTTGACTGGTGTCATCATCGGCATGTCACGTGCCATCGGCGAAACGGCTCCCATCATCACCATAGGCGCGCTCACCTTCATTGCTTTCTTGCCACCTGCTCCGGTGACGGATGTAGCACCTTTCTTGAACTTTGAATGGCTTAATTCTGCCTTTACCGTCTTGCCTATCCAGATGTTTAACTGGCTCTCGCGCCCAGACCATGCCTTCCACATCAATGCTGCTGCCACCGGTGCCATCATTATATTGGTAACGCTGCTGATGAATGGCACGGCCATTTATCTGCGCTACAAAATACGTAAAAACATCAAATGGTAAGCATGACGTTATTAAATACACACTAGGACAACCATGGTTAACACATCCACCCCGATAAAAGCAGAATCCAAAGACCTGAATTTTTATTATTCAAACGGCCATCAAGCACTGAAAAGTGTCAGCATGCCCATATATGAAAATAAAATTACCGCCTTAATTGGCCCGTCGGGTTGCGGAAAATCCACATTCTTACGTTGCTTTAACCGCATGCACGATTTGTACCCTGGTAACAAATACGAAGGCCAAATTATCATGCACCCGGACAACACCAACATCTTGGCCGATGGTGTCGATCCAATCGAAGTGCGCATGCGCATCAGCATGGTGTTTCAAAAGCCTAACCCATTCCCTAAAACCATCTTTGAAAACGTGGCTTATGGACTGCGCGTGCGCGATGAAAAAAACAACCGCGTGGTAGCCGACAAAGTGGAAGAAGCCCTAAAAGGCGCGTCTTTATGGAATGAGGTAAAAGATCGCTTAAATGACCTGGCTTTTAACTTATCTGGCGGCCAACAACAACGTTTGTGCATTGCCCGCGCCTTAGCCACCGACCCAGAAATCATGTTGTTTGATGAGCCGACATCGGCATTGGATCCCATCGCCACTGCCAACATTGAAGAATTGATGAACGAATTGCGCGGAAAATTGACCATATTAGTCGTGACGCATAATATGCAACAAGCGGCACGCATTTCGGATTGCACGGCTTACATGTACTTAGGTGAAATGATGGAATACGGCGACACCGATACCATCTTTACCCGACCGGTACGCAAGGAAACCGAAGACTACATTACCGGCAAATTTGGTTAAGGCTTTATCCACGCCAAACGCTATTACTTAAGGATTACTCATGTTATCTGAACACATATACAAACAGTACGACGCCGAACTAGAATCAGTGCGCGCCAAGGTCTTAGAAATGGGCAGCTTGGTTGAACAACAAATAGTCGACGCCCTTGAATCCTTGGTTAAATCCAACACAAAGTTAGCCGAAAACGTCATTAAAAAAGACCACTTGGTTAACGACCTAGAAGTGCAAGTGGATGAAGACTGCAGCCACATTATCGCCCGTAGGCAACCTGCAGCCAGCGATTTGCGCATGATCTTGATGATGATTAAAACCATCACCGATTTGGAGCGTATAGGCGACGAGGCCACAAAAATTGCCCGCTTTGCGCAAAAAACCATAGAAACCGACCGCATGTGGACGCCGCGTTTTGCTGAAATCAAAACCATGGCCAACATGGCGCGTGAAATGCTGCACATGGCATTGGATGCGTTCGCCCGTTCGGATTCATCTAAAGTCCTGGAAATTGCCGAAATGGACCAACAGCTGGACGAGCATTACCAAATGTCCATCCGCCATTTGATTACTTTCATGTTGGAAGACCCACGCACCATCTCCATGTCCTTGGAAGTGTTGTTTATTGCTAAGGCCATTGAACGCATCGGCGACCACTCGAAAAACATCTCCGAATACGTGGTCTACATGGTCAAAGGCAAGGACGTACGCCACATCAGCATGGATGAAATGGCAGAAGAAGTAAGAGACTAGCTCTCCTTAGCCACAATAAAAAAGCCAGCTTAATGCTGGCTTTTTTATTGGCTGGACTTAATCTGCTATTTTTTATCCACTGATTTATTGGCAATACGATTTTGGTAAAAAGTCTCCAAGCGTTGCGCTTGCGATTTAGCCGTCCAATTGGCAGTCGCGTAGTCAAACCCTTGCAGGCCTAATTCGCGGCAATGCTCAGGATGGGATAACAATTGCGCGACTTTTTCGGCAAACTTGATGGGGTCATCGGGGGCAATCAATGCGCCCTTGCCTTCAACCAATATGGATGCTGTACCCAACTCGGCAATAGCCACTACCGGCGTACCTTGAGCCATGGCCTCCAATATCACCAAGCCTTGCGTCTCACTTTTGGACGCAAAAACAAACACGTCAGCTGACTGATAGCAGGCATTAAGCTCGGTAGCACGATCCAAATAGCCAATAAATTGCACGCTGTCTTCTATGCCTAAGTGCTTGGCCAACTTATGCAAACTGGTTTCCGCCGGGCCTTCACCCGTCACCACCAATAAGGCATTCGGTTGCTGCGACAGCAAGGCCTTAGTCATGTGCAAAAGAAAATCGATGTTTTTCTCAAATGCTACCCGACCAACGTAGAGCATCATCGGCCTATCCAAGGCTATGCCGTATTTCTTTCTAAATGTCTGTCCATCCGCCTCTTTAAAGCTGTGGGCTTGCAAGCCCGTGGGAATGACCTCAGCCGGCACCGTCACGCCATAAGCGCGCAACACATCTAACATCGGTTTTGAGGGCGAAACAATGGCATCCACGCCGTTGCACTGACGTTTAGAGATAAAGCGCGCCAAGCCTTTGGCGAACACCTTAGGCAGCCAAGGCAAATAGTGATGCAAATAATCTTCAAAGAAGGTGTGGTAAGTTTCCACACAAGGTATGCCTAATTTTTCCGACAGGCTTAAGCCTAAATAATGCGCAATGAAAGGCGTATGCACGTGAATCATGTCGTAGCCTTGTTTGGCTAAATACGGCAGTAATGCCATGGCGGAGCCAAACTTCATTAACTTGTCTTCAGGGTCAAAGTAAATGCTGCGTGCCGCCACTCGCATAATCCAGGCATCGTCTTCGGTGAGGATATCGTAATCGGGGGCAATTAAATGCACCGTGTGGCCCAAGCCTTGTAACTGCTCAACAAAGGTGCGAATGGAGGTGGAAACGCCATTGATACGCGGGAAATACACGTCCGAGATGAATAAGATTTTTAATGGCTGGGATAAACTGCTTTTCTTGGTCATGGGTGCCTTGCCTGTCATAAGAATGAGGTTGGGTACTGATGCTAAGCAAGATAACGCAGCAATATGACAATTTAATGAAAGTAATTAAATTTCGTCATGAAATCATCATGTTTCTGTCACGATTTTTTCATGTACGAGCGTCACATTACTATTCATGACTCAGCTAAGTTTTATGCGCAAATGGTATTGGTGGCTGCCCTGCTGCTTCTATTCGCTGGACGCCAACGCCTGGGGCTTGGTGACGCATTTGTACTTTGCCCAATCC
>CALQUO020000062.1 GCA_943333775.2 Methylotenera oryzisoli | reverse complement strand
TTCACGGTGCCGAGTCAGCACTTTATGCTGCGGCCTAAAGTAAGCGCTTAAGGTATCAACAAAATACACCGAACGATGTTGACCGCCGGTGCAACCTATGGCCACCGTCAAATAACTGCGGTTGTCGGCAACAAAGCTAGGCAGCCATTTTTCTATATAATGTTGAATGTCATCCAGCATGGCCAATACATTGGGCTGGCTTTCTAAAAAGGCTTGCACTGGCGCATCACGGCCGGTTAAGTCTCGCAATTTAGGATCGTAATGCGGGTTGGGCAAGCAGCGTATGTCGAATATGAAATCGGCATCTAGCGGCACGCCATGTTTAAAGCCAAAAGAAGTAAATAAGACGGTCAGACCGTTGTGCTCCAAGGCTACGGCATCCTTCACCCAAGAGCGCAATTTGTTGGCGCTGATGTGGCTGGTGTCTATGACTTGGCCTAAGTTGCCTAGGGTGCCCAGCAGTTCGCGTTCAAAAGCGATGCTTTCCGCAAGTGTTGTGGTGTCTTTGCTTAAAGGGTGTTTACGCCGGGTTTCGCTAAAGCGTTTCACCAAGGTTTCCACATTGGATTCTAAGAACAAAACTTGCGTGCGAACGTTTTGCAATTTCAATTGCTCGATGTGTGCCGGTAAGGTTTCTATGGCCGCACTTCGGCTGTCTATGCTTATTGCCACTTTATCGAAATTGGTCAGGTTGACGCTGCCTGAGCGTTGGTTTTCAGTGCGCAAGTGTTCGGCGATTTGCGGCAGCATGGTGGCCGGCAAATTGTCTATGCAATAGTAGCCGCTGTCCTCTAAGGCATGCAAAGCGATGCTTTTACCCGAACCCGATAAGCCGGTGATGATGATTAGTTGTTTCATGGCGGACTGGTTTTTAAGTGGACTGGGACTTTTTCATTTCACGCTGTTGGCGTTGCATTAATTGTTTGGTGGCGTTGATGCCACGCAATAATAACACATGGTTACGGATGGCTACTTCCACCAAGACGGCGATGTTGCGACCGGCCGCTATCGGGATTTTAATTTTGGCTATTTTTACCCCAAGCACTTCTTCTTGCTGAACTGAGGTGTTGAGTCTGTCCAAGGAGGGCATGCTTTTTTGGTCGGCCATTTCTAGTTGGATGATTAAATCCAAAGGCTTGGTTGGCTTAACGGCGTTGTCGCCAAATAGTGCGCGTATGTTCAAAACGCCTAAGCCACGCACTTCCAAAAAATCTTGCAGCAAAGGTGGGCAGCGGCCTTCTACTCGTTCGGGCGAAATGCGGTAAAAGTCGACGATGTCGTCGGCGATGATGCGGTGGCCGCGTGAAATGAGCTCCAGTGCCAATTCACTTTTACCGATAGCCGCTTCGCCTTTAATCAGCGCGCCAAAGCCTTGAACTTCCATGAATACACCGTGCAGGCTGATCGATTCAGCCACGGCATGCGCCAGAAAATGGTTAAGGATGTCCATCAACAAGGGGCTCTTTAAGGTCGAGGTGAAGAGCGGCGTGTGATGGCTGTTGGCGGCCTCCATTAATGATTCCGGCACACTTTCGCCGTTGGCCACGATGACCATGGCCAAATCGGTAGAGAATAAATTTTCTATGGCCGAGGCGGCTTCTTTGGCTTTTAAACTGCGTAGGTAATCCATCTCGGCGCAACCGAGCACTTGCACCCGATTGGGGTGCACAAAATTTAAGTGGCCAATCAAGGCCAAAGATGGCTTGGTGACCGTTTCGCTAGTGAGGGAGTTGGACCCGCCGTTAAGCCCTGCTACCCATTGCATTTTTAGCTTACGGCGGGTTTGTTTGAATAGCTCGGCGACGTTTATTTGAGCCATCGAATCATGAAACTTGACATGAAATTAGGGTTGGATTGTTAGCAAATTAAATAGAATGGCGCCTAATTTAAATCTTCTGTGTCTATATTTTGGTGTTTAACGGCGCCATGGGATTTATGGTGGTCGGCGTGTTTTTCTTTGTGTTTGACCACTTGGCGATCCAATTTATCGGTCAGCATGTCAATGGCGCTGTACATGTTTTCACCTTCGCAGGCTGCGTGTAAATCATTGCCAGGCACATGCAAGGTGGCTTCTACTTTTTGGGCAAGCTTTTCTACACTCATGGTCACTTTGACATCAATCACGTGATCAAAGTGATTGCTGATGCGGGTTAATTTACTGGTGACGTAATCGCGTAATGCAGGAGTGACTTCTAGATGTAGGCCGGTTAATTGTAAATTCATGACTTGCTCCTTATATAAATATTCAGCAAAGCAACCCCACTAAAAACCAGCAATGGTGGCGTTTTAAGCGAGACTAAAAACTTACTGAACACATTCAGTTTACACCGTTAGCCGGCTGATGCGCTAGGGTAGACACGCCTTTTTTTACTCGGATTTTAAAAAAACAAGTCAGCACGGATGCTCCAATACCTTGCAAAATGGTAGTAGATTTATAGGGTTTTTCTTAAGCTAGCCGGGGCTATGTTGAGTGATTCGCGGTATTTTGCTATGGTGCGCCGCGCGACCACGATGCCTTGCTTGGCCAATAAATCGGTTATTTGATTGTCCGAAAAAGGTTTTTTTACGTTTTCTTGTTCGACCAATTGTTTGATTAAGGCACGTATGGCCGTGGCTGAGCATGTGCCACCGCTGTCGGTGGCTACCGAACTACCAAAGAAATATTTAAGTTCAAACACTCCGCGTGGGGTCAGCATGTATTTGTTGTTAGTTACCCTTGAGATCGTTGATTCGTGCAATTCCAGTTCTTCAGCAATTTCGCGTAGTACCATAGGGCGCATTGCGACTTCACCGTATTCCAAGAAATTCCGTTGCCTGTCGGTGATCGCTTGTGCCACGCGCAAAATAGTGGCAAAGCGTTGTTGGATGTTTTTTATCATCCATTTTGCTTCTTGCAATTGGCTTTGCAAATATTGGTTGGAGCTCTCTCGATTACGCTTCAAGATGCTCGCATAAAGTTGATTGACTTTAAGCTTTGGAATGACGCTCTCGTTAAGGCTGGCCTGCCACACCCCTTTAACTTTTTTGATGATCACTTCATGCTGTATGTATTGCTCCGATCCGATCACGCTAAACGCATTGCCCGGTCTAGGGTTGAGCTTGGATATCAGTTGTTGCACGGCCTTGAGGCTAGTTTCGTCGCAGCCTAAGGCCTTGCGCAGTTTAGCAAAATCACGGGCACCCAATGCCGGTAGATGGCTTTCGGCAGTAAGCATAGCCAGGCCTAAGTAAGGGGTCTCATTGGGCAGGGCTGATAGTTGCAAGTGCAAGCATTCGCTCAAGCTACGGGCACCAACACCAATCGGATCAAGGTTTTGAATATGGTGCAATGCCGTTTGCAATTCAAGCTCATCCAATTCCAGTTCGGCCGGCATTTGTTCGATGAGGCTGGCTATCGATTCTTCCAAATAGCCGTCTTCGTTGATACTGTCTACCAAAAGCATTGCCAGTGTTTGATCGCGTTCGGAGAGTGGCATAAGTTTAAGTTGAGATAACAAATGCGCGCGCAAGCTAATTTGCAAGGTTTCTTGCGGTCTGTACTCGCTGTCTTCTTCGCCTGAAGCCCGGTTTTCATCCCACAAACTTCCATTGCTGGTGTCGTCGTAATCGCCGTTAAACTCATTGGCATAGTCGGGAGCATTTTGATCCAACTCCACCGTGCCAGTAGTGCTTAAGTCGCCTTCCCCATCGGCGAATTCCTCTAGATTTAAAAGCGGTTCTAATTTGCTGCTTCCGTTTTCGGCCTCGTTTAGTTCACCAGCAAGGCTGGTGGCATTGAGCGTGACTTCGTCCTCGCTCAAGTCGTTGCTGTTGCCGTATTCGTCTTCGCTGTCGTCGCCTCTTTCTAGCAAGGGGTTGCTTTGCATGAGCAAGTCTATCTCTTGATTAAGCTCTAGAGTGGAGAGTTGCAATAAGCGGATTGCTTGTTGCAATTGTGGGGTGAGAGAGAGGTTTTGTGAAAAACGGAGTTGTAAACCTTGTTTCATAGCCGGAAATTTTTGCCTAAATAAATGTCGCGTACACTTTGATTTTCTATGATGTCGCTAGGCAGACCAGCAGCAAAAATTCGCCCCTCATTTACTATGTAAGCATGATCACAAATGCCTAAGGTTTCTCGGACGTTGTGGTCGGTAATCAGCACTCCGATATTTCGCGCCGCTAACTGGCGGATAATCTTTTGGATGTCCATCACGGCGATTGGATCTATGCTAGCAAAGGGTTCGTCTAACAAAATAAAACTAGGGTCGGTGGCCAGGCATCGGGCAATTTCAACGCGCCGCCGTTCGCCGCCAGATAAGCTCATCGCCGACTGGTCACGCAAGTGCGTGATATGCAGTTCCGCTAAAAGGGATGCTAATTTTTCCTGTCGTTCAACGGCATTAAGGTCTTGTAATTCCAGCACCGCTAAAATATTTTCTGCAACCGTCAGTTTGCGAAAGATGGATGCCTCTTGCGGCAGATAAGACAAGCCCATCCTGGCTCTTAGATGAATGGGTAAGCGACTTAAATCTTTGCCATCTAGCAAAATACGCCCACCATTAGAGGCCAATAAGCCAACAATCATGTAAAACGTGGTGGTTTTACCGGCGCCATTTGGCCCTAATAATCCCACCACCTCGCCGCTTTTTAAACTCAGCGAAATGCCTTGCACGACATGGCGTGATTGGTAGGATTTGCGTAAATTTTCGACTAGCAAATCGCTCATTATTTGGACTCCGGACTAACTTGCAGGGTGCGACTCAAACGTGCGTCCTTGGTCGGCACTTTATTATTGGTTACCGCCGAGACGGGCTTTGCCCTCTCCGTGGCAGCCGGCATGGCATTTTTGGTTTTGGGTTGGATAATGGCGCGAACTCGGCCGCTATTTGGGCCGCCTTCCAAGGTTTTTTTGCCGCCCATGACTTCCGCGTATTCTGCATTGGCATCGTAGCTGATGTATTCGCCTTGTATCATGTTCTCGCCGCGTTTGACGCTAGCTTTGCCAAAGAGCTGCACCTTATCCATGCGGCCATCGTATTCTATGCGCTTGGCACTTCCTTCCATGTATTCATTTTTACCTTCAATTTTTTGCTTGAAGCCGGTTGGATTGCCCAGTGCCGTGCTGTGTTGAAAGCCGCCGCTGTCTTCCCGTACAACTAAGGTGTCGGCATGGATGACTAAGCTACCTTGGCTTAATATGACGTTGCCGCTGTATGTGCTGATTTGTTTGGCATCATCGACGATGACGCTATCGGCTTCCAAATCGATGGGCTTGTCGCGGTCTGCTTGTTCGGCGTAAGCCAGCATAGCCCAAGTAAAAAAAAGCATGGGCAAGAGCCATGCATAGGCTGCTTTTTTCATTCTAAATGTGTATCTGGGCTGCTGCATAGGTTCTCCGAATTTACAGCTTGCTGCCGCTGTTTTTAGCGGCCTTAGGTATGAATGGTTTACTGGGTTTAGGTGCGCGGCTTGCTTTTTCGTAATGGGCGCGCACTCGGTGCAATAAAGTCAGGGTTTGTTTTTTTTTGTCAAATACCATGCCGGTTGCTTGGATAATGGTGTTAGGTGCTTGCCGAATTACCACTGGGCTGTTAGTTTGCACTAAATCTTGCTTTGGCAAGATGGTGAGGTCTGGGCTGGTGATAGTCAATCCTGCTTGGTCAGCATGGCCACGGCGGGTGATTTTTACCCCGCCTAATAATTGCACTTTATCGCCGTCACTGGATACTAAGCCGACTTGGGCTTGAACCTCGGTATAAAATTTATTGGCAACAAATTGCGTGTAACGGGGGCGCGTTAAGTGCGTGCTGTCGTCGTCTGGGAAATGCTTCATTTCAACCGAGGCGAGTTTGTAGCGCAACTTCCCTTGGTCGTCAGTTTGCGTGGTGACAAAGTTGCGGACTATGACATCCGCATTGTGGCGGTGCCGTCCGTCTAACTTAAGGCTGGGGGTTTGTACCACGTGGTTAATCCAGGCCGTCATCAGTGCTAGCAAGCTAAGCAGTATCAGTGGGGCGATGATAGCAGAGCGATTGGTGATTGCCATGATGGGTGGGCGTCAATTGGACAGATTCGACTGAATTAAAAATGGTGCCATTTGCTGGTCATATTGGCCCTGCGCTTGCATGATTAATTCGCATACCTCGCGGACGGCTCCATGGCCGCCTTTTTTACGGGTGACATAATGGGCGTGCGCCAATACCAAATCCGCTGCATTAGGCACAGCGAAGGCGATGCCGCATTGCAACATGGCTGGCAAGTCGACCACGTCGTCACCCATGAAGGCGCATTGCTCCGGCCTCAAGCCACTGGTTGCTATTAAGGCTTGAAAAGCCAGCAATTTGTCATCCGCGCCTTGGTAAAAATGCGCCACTCCGGTGCTAATCGCGCGTTTTTTAACCACCTCTGACGTCCGACCGGTAATGATGGCTAACTCCACACCACTGGCTTTAAGCATTTTCATGCCTAAGCCATCGTGAGCATGAAAGGTTTTGTATTCTTGACCGTCGTCGCCCAAGGTGAGGCCGCCATCCGTCATCACGCCATCGACATCCAATACGAGTAGTTTGAT
>CALQUO020000061.1 GCA_943333775.2 Methylotenera oryzisoli | reverse complement strand
ATGCCACCGTATAGGCGGCCCAAGCCCCCATGCAAATCAAAGAAACCCATGTGCAAACGCGCACGGCTGGTCACTTTAACTTGCCTGGACTGGGTTAATTGCATAGGTATTAATTGCTGTTTTGTCTGCTGTTTTTGTCTAGAGTGCGCTGGGGTCATGGGTGTCACGAACCATGTGCTAATGCATTCTAGCCGAGCGGATTAATTTTTGATAGGTTTATGCTTTTATAGTCTTAATTTTCAACCCTAGTATGCTATTTCAGGTGACAGCACCTGACAATTTAGGCAAAATGTTAATTAATCATAATTTACCCGTAGTTAGAACACCTAAGGAACTTACATGTCTGCCCACGTCATTCCATTTGAAAAATTAAGAAACGTCGATGTACCCTCTGTAGGCGGTAAAAACGCTTCTTTGGGTGAGATGATTTCTCAGCTGTCGGCAAAGGGCGTGCGTGTTCCAACCGGCTTCGCCACCACAGCCGACGCCTATCGCGAATTTTTAAAAGTGAATGGCTTAGACGTTAAAATCAATGCTGCCTTAGAAACACTCAACGTAGACGATACCCAAGCCTTGGCTGTATGCGGTAAACAAGTCCGCGAATGGATTATGGCCGCACCGTTCCCAGCCGCTTTAGATAAAGCCATTGCCGAACACTACGAGAACCTGATTGCCAAATCTGGCAAAGGCGCGACCTTCGCTGTGCGCTCCTCAGCCACTGCGGAAGATTTACCAGATGCCTCGTTTGCCGGTCAACAAGAATCCTTCTTAAACATACACGGCCTTGATAACATCTTGCACGCCATCAAAGAAGTATTTGCTTCTTTGTATAACGACAGAGCCATTTCTTACCGCGTGCACAAAGGCTTTGTGCACGCTGACGTCGCCCTATCGGCTGGCGTTCAACAAATGGTTCGCAGCGACATCGGGTGTGCCGGTGTAATGTTTACCATAGACACCGAATCCGGTTTTAAAGACGTGGTCTTCATTACTTCTTCCTATGGCTTAGGCGAAACAGTGGTGCAAGGTGCCGTCAACCCGGACGAATTTTACGTACACAAGCCTACTTTGTCGCAAGGAAAAACCTCCATCGTACGCCGCACCATGGGTTCAAAATTAATCAAAATGGTGTTTTCGGACGCCACCCAAGCCGGCAAAAGCACCCACACCATAGACGTGGATGCGGCAGACAGCGACCGCTACTCCTTAAGCAATGAGGATGTTTTAGAATTGGCGCGCTATGCCATGACCATAGAGGCGCACTACGGCTGCCCAATGGACATAGAATGGGGTAAAAACGGAATAGACAACAAACTCTATATCTTGCAAGCACGTCCTGAAACGGTGAAATCGCAAGAATCCCTAAATAACGTTACGGAAACCTTCAAGCTTAATAAGCACCAATCCACCCCATTGGTAGTGGGCCGCGCAGTGACACAAAAAGTAGGCGTTGGTCCGGTGCGCATTGTTCTCGATCCAGCTGACATGCACTTGGTACAACCGGGTGATGTCCTAGTGGCCGACATGACAGACCCCAATTGGGAACCGGTGATGAAACGTGCCAGTGCATTGGTCACTAACCGTGGTGGACGTACCTGCCATGCGGCGATTATCGCTCGTGAATTGGGCATTCCCGCTATCGTGGGCTCAGTCAACGCGACCGACATCTTGCGTGAAGGCGAAGTGGTAACCGTATCTTGCGCCGAAGGCGAATCCGGCTTTGTTTACCATGGCGCATTGGATTACGAAGTCAGCACACAAGCGGCGGCGGCCCTAATCAAAGCCCCATGCAAAATCATGATGAACGTGGGTAACCCAGACATGGCTTTTGGTTTTGCTAAAACGCCTAACGACGGCGTTGGCCTTGCCCGCTTAGAATTCGTGATTAACAACATGGTTGGCATACACCCTAAAGCCATATTAAACGTCGATGCCATGCCTACCGCAGTAAAAGCTACTATTAAAAATCGTACACGCGGCTACGCTAATCCAAAGCAGTTTTATATAGACAAAGTGGCGGAAGGTGTCGCCACCATTGCCGCTGCTTTTTACCCAAAACCGGTCATCGTGCGTACCTCGGATTTTAAATCCAATGAATACAAAAAATTAGTAGGCGGCGACATCTACGAACCGGATGAAGAAAACCCAATGATAGGTTTCCGTGGTGCGGCGCGTTACATGGCCGAAGACTTTAAAGAATGCTTTGCCATGGAATGCACGGCCATGAAAAAAGTCCGCGATGAAATGGGTTTAACCAACGTAGAACTGATGATTCCATTCGTTCGCACCTTAGACGAAGCCAAAGCCGTTATCGACATCATGGCGGCCAATGGCCTTAAACGTGGCGAAAATGGCTTACGCATCATCATGATGTGCGAGATTCCATCCAACGCCTTGTTGGCTGAGCAATTTTTAGCGCATTTTGACGGCTTCTCTATCGGCTCTAACGATTTAACCCAGTTAACACTAGGCATGGACCGCGATTCCGGCATCTTAGCAGATGGCTTTGACGAGCGGAATGACGCCGTAAAAGTATTGATTAAAATGGCCATACAAACATGCAATCGCTTAGGCAAATACGTAGGCATATGCGGCCAAGGCCCATCTGACCACCCAGACTTTGCCGAGTGGTTATTGGCTGAAGGCATCCAATCGATGTCACTCAACCCCGATACCGTGGTCAGCACTTGGCAACGCCTTACAAAAAAATAAGCGCGCATAGCAAACTTATTAAACAGCCATGATAAACCGGACCGTTTTTTTTATATCAGACGGTACCGGTATCACCGCTGGCGCCTTGGGTAAATTACTGGAGCATTTCCCCAGCACCAGCTTCACCCAAGTACGCATGCCGTTTACCGACACCCTAGATAAAATTAAGCTTGCGCAAGACGCCATTCTGCAAGCAGCCGAAGTCAATGGTGGTCGCCCTGTAGTCATCATGTCAATTGGTAGCATAGATCTGCGTAATGCCTTGAAAAAATCTAACGCCTACTTTATCGATTTGTTCAGCACCTTTATCGATCCACTGGGAGTGGAATTAGCCCAACAACCGCTAACTGGTGCGGGCATTGCCCATAGCGTCATGGGCAGCAAATACAATGATCGCATGGAGGCGGTTAACTTCACCTTAAACCACGATGACGGCATGACCAATTCTGGCTTAGAGGAAGCGCAAGTCATCTTGGTCGGCGTATCCCGTTGCGGCAAAACCCCTACCAGCGTTTACTTGGCCATGCAGTTTGGCATCAAAGCCGCTAACTACCCATTGATTCCCGAAGACTTTGAACGTGGCACCCTACCGGCAATTTTGCACAAGCATTTAGATAAAATTTTCGGCTTAACCATCAAGCCAGAACGTTTGCATGCCGTGCGCAGCGAACGCAGATTTGGTAGCTTCTACGCCTCACTTGAGAACTGCCGTAAGGAAATTGCCACCGCAGAGAATCTCATGCGCAATGCCGGTATCACATGGGCGGACTCCACCAGTCGTTCAGTAGAAGAACTGTCTGCCATCATCATGGAAAAGACCCACAATCTAACCCAGGGCTAATCTTCCGTCAGAATAAAAAAGGCGCTAACTAGCGCCTTTTTTAATGTAACTACCGTCTACTTTAGATTGGCTTTAATCTTACCTACAATATCGGATGAATCAGGCTGCGTCATGCTGCCGTAAGCATAGACTTGTTTGCCACCTGGCAAAATCAAGTACTTATAAAAATTCCATTGCGGCGCGTCACCTGTTTTAGCCAACAATTGCTTATATAAGGGATTGGCATTAGCGCCCGTCACTGAGCTCTTGGCCATCATGGGAAATTTAACCGCGTAAGTTAATTTACAAAAATCGCCAATTTGCTTGTCATTGCCAGGCTCTTGCCTAAAGTCGTTGGATGGAAAACCCAAGACCAACAAGCCCTTGTCCTTGTATTTGCTGTACAAGCCTTCCAAGGCATCAAATTGAGGGGTAAAACCGCATTTGCTTGCCGTATTCACTACCAAAATAACCTTATCTTGGTGATCGCACAGATTGATTTTTTCACCCTGCAAGGTGGTCAACTCATGGTTGTAAAGCTCATTACAAGCGGCATTGGCCATGCTTGTGGCTACTAGTAATAGTATACATAAAAGCAGTTTTTTCATTATGTCACCCTTATAAAATTTTGGCTTGATCAAGTAATGCACTAAGGTGTTAAAATTAAATTCAATGTAACAGACTAGGCACCATGCATATGGTTCACTCAGCAAGTCGCATTCGCGTATAAGTCGCACCCACTAAGGCATTAACAACAAAGGTTTACTACAAGCTTAATCATGTCCCTAACAAACAAAAACACCATCAAGATTGGCTTTTGGCTAATCGTCATACCCACCCTGCTGTTTAGTTTATATACCTGGGCCAGTCTTAACTGGGTCTATTCCTCAGGCGAGCGTGCCGGCTACGTGCAAAAATTTTCGATTAAAGGTTACCTATGCAAAACCTGGGAAGGCGAGATTGTATTGGTGTCCATGCCAGGCACCCAAGCAGAAAAGTTTTTATTCACGGTTCAAGATGAGGCTGTGGCAAAGAAATTAAACGATTCAATGGGACTAAGGGTGAAAATCCACTACCAAGAACACAAAGGCATTCCATCATCTTGCTTCGGCGAAACGGCTTATTTTGTCGATGATCTAATCGTGCTGGAAAAGTAAGCATTCCGCGTATCCATGGCTGACGAAAGAAATTACATCACCCCACAAGGGCATGCCGCGCTTGAAGCAGAATTTCAGGCTCTACTCAAAGTGGAAAGACCAGCCTTAGTCAAGGTGGTGTCATGGGCAGCCAGCAACGGCGACCGCAGTGAAAACGGCGATTACATTTACGGCAAACGCCGCTTGCGGCAAATCGACAGCCGCTTACGCTTTTTGATGCAGCGCATGGACGCCGCCGTCATCGTTGATCCGGCCACCCAACAAGGCTTAGAAAAAGTATTTTTTGGCGCGTGGGTGAGCTTGTACGCACTCAAAAATGACAGCGAACATCGCTACCGCATCGTCGGCAAGGATGAATTGGAGCCCTCTATAGGTTACATTAGCTGGGTATCACCACTGGCCAAGGCCATGCTAGGCAAACAAGTAGGCGATGTCATCAAGGTCAGCACGCCAGCCGGAGACGAACAATTCGAGATCGTCGAAGTAAGCTACCAAGCAGCAGAACAAGATGGCAGCAAGCCCACTTAAATCGTGAACAAATCCGTCTTACAAACCTGGGATGTATTTTGCAAAATTGTCGACAACCATGGGGACATTGGGGTGTGTTGGCGTTTATGCCAGCAATTGGCAAATGAACACGCATTAAAGGTGCGTCTATTCATAGACGACATGCCGGCCGCCGCACACATTGTGCCGCAATTAAACCTCAAGCTAGCGCAACAAGACATTGCAGGTGTAACGGTATGTGCTTGGCCAAACGAGGCCATCATGCCTACCGCTATCGTACTAGAGACTTTTTCATGTGGCTTACCCCTAGCTTATCTGGAAAAAATGGTGGCGCAGCAATCGCATTGGATTAACCTAGATTACCTATCCGCCGAGGACTGGGTGGCCGACTTTCATGGCAAACCCTCCCCGCAAGCGCAACAGCCCATCACCAGACATTTCTTCTTTCCTGGCTTTGAAACAGACACCGGCGGACTCCTGCGCGAGCGCGACCTTATCACTAAGCGCATCGCCTACAGCAAGGACAGTCAGGCGCAGAGCGATTTTTGGCAAAATGTGCTTGGTCTAACAGACCTAAGGCAGATACAAAACAGTCTTAAGATTTCATTATTTTGCTACCCGCAAGCCAACGTTCCATCCTTGCTAGCCGGCTTGCATAGCTTGGATCAAGCCGTCACCCTATTTTTTCCAGCCAGCCTGCTACACAGTGCAGCCGACCTCTTCCCGGATTTTGCTCGAGGAGCTGGGCTAAGCTTGAGAAAACATAACATCACCGTGCAGCCTATTCCGTTTTTAAGCCAAGCCTATTACGATCGCTTGCTTTGGTCATGCGACTGCAATTTTGTGCGCGGGGAAGACAGTTGGGTGCGCGCCATATGGGCAGGCCAAGCCTTTGTTTGGCAGCCATACATACAAGAGGAAGGCACGCATTTAAAGAAAATGCAGGCTTTTTTGGATCGCTACAGCAAGCAGGCCAGCCCGGAATTAAGCACCCTATTGACTGCAGCCCATTATGCTTGGTCGAATGCCAAAACGCACGACAGCAAGATTTTTACTGAGCTCATGCAGGCCCTACACTTAGCTAAAGAACATGCGCTGGCCGAAGCCAATAGGCTGGCCAAGCAGCCCAATTTGCTCAGCAAATTGCTGAGTTTTAATGAAAAATTAATAGAAAATAAGGTATAATTCGCACCTTTGCTGCTTAGCGCACGTTCTTTTTAAAGCCATTTTAAATGGCTTTTTCTTAACATAAGCTCAGCACTTAACTATTTACAAACCCCTTATTTTGGCAGGGCAAATTTATGAAAACAGCACAAGAACTTCGCGCCGGTAATGTGATTATGGTCGGCAGTGACCCATTGGTCGTGGTTAAAGCCGAATACACCAAATCTGGTCGTAGCACGGCTGTAGTAAAAATGAAATT
>CALQUO020000060.1 GCA_943333775.2 Methylotenera oryzisoli | reverse complement strand
TGCCTGCAAACACCTGTCTAGGCTGAGCTTCGCCTATGTCTAAACTCAATCTGAGTAATTTTTCCGCGCCTTCCACGTGTTCAGCATGAATAATTTTAGCGATGCGCAAATCCACCTTGGTAAAGTCGTCTAAGCTGATTTCCATGCCGTTGGTCGCAGCAGGCGCAACGCTAGCCTTTACTGGCGCTACTGTTGGCCTGGCGGTAAGGTTTTCTTTATTGGTTTCAGTCATGTCTAGTATCCATTTAGGGTCGATACGGGTAATTAAATGTTGGTAGCTTTGTATGCGATGTCCGGCTGTTAATTCTGCCGCAACACTGGCCCAACTTAATGACTCTAGATTGAGAAATTGCTCTACCTCACCTGCCAGTTTCGGCAAGACCGGTTTTAAGTACAGGGTAAGCAAACGAAACAATTCCAAGGCATCGGAACACACTTCTTGCAAGGCTTGCGTTTGGTCCTCTTGCTTGGCCATCACCCAAGGGGCTTTTTCTGCAACGAAGCCGTTGGCACTGTCTGCCAAGCGCATGATTTCACGCAAGGCCTTACCGTATTCCCTGCTATCAAAAGCCTCGGCTATCATAACCGCGCTGGATTTGAGTTCAGCCACCACCGGGTTGTTGGTGGATGGGCGCAATTGACCGTCGAATTGTTTATTAATAAAGCCGGCAGTCCGGCTGGCTATATTGATGTATTTGCCAACTAAATCGCTGTTTACCCTAGCCACGAAATCATCCAGGCTTAAATCGATGTCTTCCATGCTGCTATTGAGTTTGGCGGCGTAATAATAACGCAAGTATTCCGGATTCTTAATATGTTCCAAGTAACTGCGTGCAGTAATGAACGTGCCGCGCGACTTACTCATTTTTTCACCATTCACGGTCAAGAAGCCATGGGCAAAAATTTTCGTTGGTTTACGGTAACCGCTGTATTCCAATGTGGCTGGCCAAAATAAGGCATGAAAATACAGGATGTCTTTACCAATAAAATGGTACAACTCAGTTTTGGCATCTTGGGCCCAGTACTCATCAAAATCCAAACCGGTGTCGGCGCAGAGCTTTTTAAAGCTGGCCATGTAACCTATAGGCGCATCCAACCACACGTAAAAATACTTGCCTGGCGCATCCGGGATTTCAAAACCAAAATACGGCGCATCGCGTGATATATCCCAATCGTTTAAGCCGTTTTCAAACCACTCCGACATTTTATTGGCGGCTTCACCCTGCAAAGTGCCTGAGCGAGTCCATTCCTTTAAAAAATCAGCGCATTCCGATAATTTAAAAAAGTAATGCTCGGTCTCTTTGCGCACCGGTGCAGCACCGGATACTGCAGAATAGGCATTAATCAATTCGGTGGGGTTGTAAGTCGCACCGCACACTTCACACGAATCGCCGTACTGATCTTTGGCATGGCATTTAGGGCACTCGCCTTTAATGAAGCGATCCGGTAAAAACATGTTTTTAAGCGGGTCATAAAACTGCTCTATAACTTTGCTGGCTATTTTTCCTGCGCTCTTGAGTGCCAGGTAAATACTCTGCGACAGGGCTTTATTTTCTGGGGCGTTGGTCGAGTAGTAGTGATCGAAGCCCACTAAAAATTCATTGAAATCGGCGCTGTGTTGTTTGTGCACATCGGCTATTAAGGCTTCGGGCGTGATGCCCTCTTTTTCCGCTCGCAACATAATCGGCGTGCCATGCGTATCATCGGCACAAACGTAATGCACGGTATGCCCTTGCATTTTTTGAAAGCGCACCCAAATATCGGTTTGTATGTATTCAACCAAATGGCCTAGATGTATACTGCCATTAGCATAAGGCAGTGCTGAGGTAACGAGGATCTTGCGTGCTTTGTGTGCGGTGGCCATGAGATAAATGGATCTATTTAGCGAAAACGGTATTCTAGCAAATGCGGCCAGCTTAACCCAGCGTTGATTGCGCATTTTATGCTACAGCCTGTTTAGTGCTAGCTTATCAAGCTATGCAAATATCACCCAAGCCCGCAGGACTATCGGTTAAAATACCTTATCATTTTACTCAAGTTTATTTTTAACTAAACATTTACAGGAATTGCACGCATGGCCGTCACCGAACTTCTCATCCAAAGCACCTTATCAGTCTGCATAGACCCAAATACCGGCAAGGATTTCATCAGCAGCAAATCAGCCAAAAATATCCAAATAAATGGCAGCGAGGTCAGCTTGGACATCGTGCTTGGCTACCCTGCAAAATCGGTCATGGCCGAAGTGCAAAATTTGGTCAGCGAAACGCTGGCAGCCCTGCCTGGTGTGACCAAAGTCAAGGTCAATATTGGCAGCCGCATAGTCGCACACAAAGCCCAACATGGCGTGACGCTATTACCCAATGTAAAAAACATCATCGCCGTTGCCTCAGGCAAAGGCGGGGTAGGCAAATCCACCACCTCAGTCAACTTAGCCTTAGCCTTGGCCGCTGAAGGAGCCACGGTGGGCTTGTTGGATGCCGATATTTATGGTCCTAGCCAACCGCATATGCTGGGCATCAGCGGCCGCCCAGAAAGCAGCGATGGCAAAACCATGGACCCCATGCAAGCGCATGGCATACAAGCAATGTCCATAGGCTTCCTGATCGACAATGACACGCCCATGGTATGGCGCGGCCCCATGGTCACGGGAGCACTAGAGCAATTGCTTCGTGACACCAAATGGCGTGACTTGGATTACCTAATCATCGATTTGCCACCGGGCACAGGCGACATACAATTAACACTGGCACAAAAAATACCGGTGACCGGCGCCATCATCGTCACCACCCCACAAGACATCGCCCTACTCGATGCGCGCAAAGGTTTAAAAATGTTTGAGAAAGTCAGCATTCCTATTTTGGGCATCGTTGAAAACATGAGCACCCACATTTGCTCACAATGCGGCTTTGAAGAACACATTTTTGGTGCCGGTGGTGGCGCCACCATGTGCCAGGACTACCAAGTGGATTTATTGGGCAGCCTGCCCCTAGACATTAACATACGCTTGCAATCAGACGGCGGCAAACCTTCCGTGGTAGCCGATCCAAACGGGAAAATTGCGGCGATTTATAAAAAAATAGCCCGTACTGCTGCTATTAAAATAGCCAACAGCAGTTTGGATCACAGTGCTAAATTTCCTAATATAGTTATTCAGAACACCTAACTTAAAGGCGCACGCCATGACAGCTAAAAAACACCCGATTGCAGAAAAGCTATTGGGCGCAAGCTATGAAAACATGGATGCCCGCACCAAAAAAGTGGCGCGGCATATTACCGAGCGCAAACACATATCAACCGCGCCATCGCAAGCCTTAGACAGCAACATCAGCGCGGGCCAACATGCCGCTGATGCGGTCGCTAAATTCGGTGGTTCGTGGGCTTTCATCGGCTTATTCGCGGTCACGCTGGTTTGCTGGGTCGTGCTTAATTCGCTGATACTGGCCAATTACAATAATAGCTTTGACCCCTACCCGTATATTTTATTAAATTTATTCTTGTCCATGCTCGCCTCCATACAGGCACCCATTATTTTGATGTCACAAAACCGGCAAGCAGAAAAAGACCGGCTCAATGCTGACCACGATTACGAGGTCAACCTTAAAGCCGAATTGGAAATCATGCTGTTGCATGAAAAAGTGGATTTGCTGCGTGAAGGCCAATGGTCGGAATTAATGGCCATACAGAAAGAACAACTGCGACTAATAAGCGTCTTGATGGAAAAAAATCAAGCCAAGCTTACATCGTAAGCATACACCTCTACCCCATTCGCCGGCTGAATAAGGGTGGCAGGAATAGCCAAGCCACTTCGCCAGTCATTAACGGCTTGCTGCTTGCCAGCGCCGCTCACCATAAAAATCACGTGTTCGGCACGGCTCAATCTATTTTGACTAAGACTGATGCGCTCTGACGGCGGCTTAGGCGAATCGAATACCGGCACGGCATCGGCGCTGTTGTCTACAGCGTGACCAGGAAACAATGATGCCGTGTGCCCATCTTCACCTAGACCCAATAAAACCAGATCAAAACAACCTAGCCCATGCAATGCCTTATCATAGGCGTTGGCGCCGTTAATTGGCCCTAATTCTGCTGGAATGGGATGGGACTGATCAATTGGGATTGCGACCTTATCAAGCAAGGCCTCTTGCACCATTAGGCTATTGCGTTCAGGATGATCCGTTGGCAAGCAACGTTCGTCACCATGGTATAAGTGCCATTTACTCCAATCCGTCTGCTTATCACACAGCATCTTATAAACACCTTTTGGGGTATTGCCGCCAGCCAACACCAAGTCAAATCTTCCCTTTTTTAAGATGGCTCGGTTCGCCAGCTCAACAATCGCATCGCATACAGCCACTTGCAGTGCGTGCATGCTATCAAATTGTTGCCAGCGAGTTGAGGTGTTGGGTAATTGCATTGGGCATTCCAAAATAAAACAAGATTTTGACATTAAACGCCCCGTATTGCCATGCAATAAAAAAATTTCCATCAAAACGCTGTATGAAAAAGCCTGCTTGCTTTATCATAACGAAAAAAATTATTAAGCATTTGATGCGCATGCCTAATAGCGTCAAAAGGCATGAGAATGTCACAATGCAGGCTTAATTACCCAGCAATTTAGCCCTAATAATTTAAAACATAAACTTCCTAGCTCCCACGGAGCTAAGTCTTCCTTGCGATATTTTTAAGGTTTACCATGGTAAAAAAAATCGATCCTTGCACACTGGTACTATTTGGTGCCAGCGGCAACCTTTCCCGCGTCAAACTAATGCCAGGCTTATTTCGTCTGGATGCAGCAGGCCGCTTGCCGGAACACATGGCCATACTCTCTGTTGGTCGTGGTGAGGTAACGCGAGAAGCATGGCAAGCTGACATCAAAAAAATGTTGGACACCAAATTTAAAGACGGTTACGACAAAGCGGTATTTGATCGTTTTATTGCACGTAACTATTACCACGCGAATCCGCCTAGCGATGCCGATGCCTTCAGAAAAATGAAAGCGACCTTAAGCAACGAGCAAGTTTTCCCACAAAACCTAGCCTACTTTTTATCCGTACGGCCTACCGATTTCGCACCCATCGTCGAACAGCTATCTGGCGCAGGATTACTCGACGAAAGCCAATACTGGCGTCGCGTTTTAATAGAAAAACCGTTTGGTACCAACCTGCCATCTGCGCAAGCGCTGCAGGCGTCCATCACCAAGCATTTAAAAGAAAGTCAAATCTACCGCATAGACCATTACCTAGGTAAATCGGCACTGCAAAATATCATGCTAACGCGCTTTGCCAACACCATGTTTGAACCACTGTGGAACAATCAATACATAGACCACGTGCAAATCACCAACAATGAAATTTTAGGCGTGGGCGACCGCACGGAGTTCTATAACAACACCGGCGCTCTGCGTGACATGGTGCAGAGCCATTTGCTTCAGACCTTAGCCTTGGTAGCGATGGAAAAGCCGCAGGACTTATCACCCGAGAGCATCCGCGCTGAGAAAATTAAACTATTGCAAGCCATACGTCCACTGCCCATTAAGGATCTAGCTAAGCACGCTTTCCGTGCCCAGTATTCAGCAGGTCGCGTTTGCGTCGGCGATGGCCACGGTGAAAACGTGGCTGGCTATTTGGATGAGTTGGCAAAAGAAGGCGTTTCAGCCAGCGTTACCGAGACCTATGCGGCATTGAAACTGTTTATCGACAACCCGCGCTGGCAGGGTGTTCCGTTTTATGTGCGCACCGCCAAACGCATGCACGAAGGCAACACGGCGATCTCCATCCGTTTTAAAAAAGCCCCCATGCAATTGGTTGAGGGCCAACATCAAAACTGGCTAACCTTGAACATCCAGCCACGCGAATGCATCAAGATGGAAATCGAATCGAAAATTCCAGGCTTAGACATTGCCACCCGCACCCTAAGCATAGATGCCCCGCAACGTCAGACTGGCGACGAAAGTATAGACTCTTACGAGTCCTTATTGCTCAATCTGATGGAAGGCGACCCATCGCTTTACTTACATATCAGCGAAGTGGAAGCCCAGTGGCGTTTAATTGACCCCATTGTTAAAGCTTGGGCCGAAGACCAATCCGCTGTGCACCAATACCCTGCTGGCAGCCGCGATCCGGAACAGTCTGGCATCATCTTTGAATCCACCGATCAATTCTGGCGTTACAGCATAGAATTAGGCGGCGATAAGCACTAAAAAAGTGTAACGTCGCGCCAATTTATTGCTATTATTTGCACTTACTAAAGTCGGGCAAAAAGCGGAGTTAGTTACTCCGCTTTTTTATCTTCTAACCTACAAAAAAAGCACCCACTATGAGCATAAAATCAGATAAATGGATACGCCGCATGGCTGAACAACACGGCATGATAGAGCCGTTTGAGCCTAAACAAGTGAAGCAGAATGCACAAGGCGAACGCTTGGTGTCTTACGGCACCTCAAGCTACGGTTACGACATTAGATGCAGTAAAGAATTTAAACTGTTCACCAACATCAACAGCACCATCGTCGACCCTAAGAATTTCGACCCTAATTCCTTTGTTGAGGTGAATGCCGATTACTGCATTATTCCACCCAACTCTTTTGCCCTAGCCCGCACAGTGGAGTACTTTAGAATTCCTCGCAATGTATTAACCGTCTGCTTGGGTAAATCCACTTACGCACGCTGCGGCATCATCGTCAACGTGACGCCGTTTGAACCAGAATGGGAAGGTTACGTTACCTTGGAGTTCAGTAATACCACGCCGCTACCCGCAAAAAT
>CALQUO020000059.1 GCA_943333775.2 Methylotenera oryzisoli | reverse complement strand
TTTTCTCGCCTTTTTCATAAAGCTTTTTTAGCCTGCATGGTGCAATGCTCTGGGTCATGGCCTTTGCTATCGGCTTTACCGGTCATTTTGCCGTGGCCGTGTATCGCTTTACGCTCTGCAGCATCCACTTTGCCGTCGTTGTTGCTGTCAATTGCGCTAAACATTTCTTCGGCGCGCGCTTTGTGCGCAGCCATAAATTCGTCATGGCTAATCACGCCGTCTTTATTGGCGTCGGCATCCAACATGCCATGTTTTTTATAATCGCAATGCTTTTCATCGCAGTGTTTTTTGCAATGGTGATCGGCATACGCCACGCTGCTGACACCCAAAGTCAAAACCGCTAACAGTGCTAAATGTAATGTCTTCATTTTTGTCTCCTTTGCATTAAAAAATTCCTAATAACTAGACTATAACGCAAGGCGCTTAGTTTCGTTGGTGGGCGGAATAAAAATCTACTACTCTACTTAATTTAGCTTAAATCTTAGCTAGCCTCATCCCATTTGATTGCTGTACAATAATCAAATGGGTAATCAAAACACAACAGTGGTGAAGCGCGGTGGCAAGCGGCCGGCGGCTGGGCGCAAGTCTGGCTCGGGTAAGTTTGGCGAGGCCACCGTGGCTTTGCGGGTGCCGGCTAGCCAGGGCGCGGTGATTAAGGATTTTTTGGCGGCCTATCAGCGTAAGCGTTTGTCGGCGGATTTGGATGCGGTGGGCGAGCTGAGCTTGCCGACCCTGCATGCCTTGCCAGTGAGTTTGCCGCTCTACAGCTCTAAGGTGTCGGCGGGCTTTCCTAGCCCGGCGGAAGAGCACGTTGAAAAGCGCTTAAACCCCAACGATTTTTTAATTGACCAACACGATGCCACGTTTTTTGTGACCATACAGGGTTACTCGATGATCGATGTGGGCTTGCTACCTAACGATAAGGCGGTGGTGGACCGCTCTAAGCTGGCCTCGGTGGGTGACATCGTGCTGGCGGTGATCGATGGCGAGTTCACCATTAAAACCTTGAGCCGTAAAAAAGACGGCTCGCCTAGGTTGCTGCCGGCCAATAGCACCGGGGCGTATGCGCCTATCGACATCAGCGAAGAAATGAATTTTGAGATATGGGGTGTGGTGACCGGCTCGTTTAGGCGCTTTAAATAGGCGGTATTAGCGGGCATAAAAAACCCATACGCAGTGGTATGGGTTTTTCTTCTTGCGTGAAGCTGATTACTTGTTCATTACGTACATAGTAACTTCAAAGCCAAAACGCATTTCAGTAGCTGCTGGTGTAGTCCACATAATCATTCTCCAAAATTTTGTATTTGAACCCGACGAGATGCCTTGTTCATGTGTAGCCATTATGACTAGCCGCCCGACAAACGCCCTGTTGTTGTTCATGAATGCGCCCTAAGTAAAATCATGAAAGAATTGCCCATGCCAGCCTTGCCTTGCCAGATTGCCTTGATAGACGTGAATAACTTTTACGTGTCGTGTGAGCGCGTGTTTAACCCAAAGTTGCAAGGCCGGCCGCTGGTGGTGTTGTCTAATAACGACGGCTGTGCGGTGGCGCGCAGCAACGAGGTGAAAGCCTTGGGCGTGGCCATGGGTGCGCCGTGGTTTAAGTTAAAAGACTTGGCGCGCCAGCACGGCATATTGGCTTTATCGAGCAACTACGCTTTGTATGCCGACATGAGTAATCGGGTAATGGGCATCTTGCGTGACTTTAGCCCGGCGCAAGAGGTGTATTCCATAGACGAATCCTTCTTGGATTTAAGCGGCTTTGCCTCGCGCGATCTGCAAGCGTATGGCCAAGCCATGCGTGGGCGCATCTTGCATTGGACCGGCTTGCCGGTGTGCGTGGGCATAGGCGCCAGCAAAACCTTGGCCAAGCTGGCTAACCATTGCGCTAAAAAACAACCGGCGTTTAACAGCGTGTGCAATTTTAACGCCATGTCGGCCAGCCAATTGGATGGCCTGCTGAGTCAATTGCCGGTGGGCGAGGTGTGGGGCGTGAGGGCGAAGTTGGCGCCCAAGCTGCAGGCCATGGGTATCCATAGTGTGCTGGATTTAAAGCGGGCCGATGCGGCGCGCCTACGCCAGCAATTTAGCGTGCTGATGGCCAAAACCGTGGCCGAGTTAAACGGCACGGTCAGCTTGGAGTTAGAAGAAGTGAGCCCGGCGAAACAACAGATCGTGCGCTCACGCAGCTTTGGTTCGCCGGTATTCGATTACGATAGCCTGGCGCAATCCATCAGCTTGTATGTCAGCAGCGCGGCAGCACGATTGCGTGAGCAAGGCTCGCAGGCCGGCGTGGTGTTTGTGTTTATCCGCACCAGCCCGTTTAAACCCGATACGCCTTTTTACAGCAATGGCCTTAGCGTGGCCTTGGCCGTGCCCAGCAGCGACACACGCGATTTGCTGCAAGCGGCCTTGGCCGGCTTAAAGCAGATCTACCAGCCGAATAGGGCGTATGCCAAAGCCGGCGTCATGCTCAGCCAGTTGCAAGCAGCCGGCACGGCACAGCATGATTTGTTTAGTTCCGCGCCCAGTACGCTGAAGTCGGATACTTTAATGCGGGCCATGGACGGCATTAACCGCAAGTTGGGCAAGGCCAGCATTAAGCTTGCCAGTGAGGGTTTTCGTAAGCCGTGGAAGATGAAGCAAGATCATAAAAGCCCTTGCTACACCACGCGCTGGGAGGATTTGCTGCGGGTGGGTTAAGGCTGGATTAAGGAAAGTTTGCCGGTTAAATTGATTTTTCTTTCATGATTTTACTTAGGGCGCATTCATGAACAACAACAGTGTGCTAGGCTGGGCCAACGGCATAATAGCAACACCCGAGCAAGATACCTTGTTGGGACTAAACAACAAACACTTTGGAGAATTATTATGTGGACAACACCAGCAGCTACAGAAATGCGTTTTGGCTTTGAAGTTACAATGTACGTAATGAACAAGTAATTCCTCACGGAATGCAATAAAAAAGGAGCTTAGGCTCCTTTTTTATTGCCTGCTCTCAACCCACAGGCATTCAAGCCCGCCTGTTTAGGGAAGGGTTTTTACTTTAAACGACGCCACCTCACCTAGGCGCGTGATTGTTTTGATGGTCAACACCTGGTTCTTTTTGCGGTATTGAAAGGTGCACGCATCTATTTCCATGGAGATACAATCCACCACTTCGGTTAAGCCTAGGCGATGTATTTCTTGGGCGTACAGGCTGCTGTTTTGAATGGCGCTGTTAGGCACCGGCTGCCAGCCTTTGGCCAGCAAGTTGGGTCTAAGCTCTTGGTGGATCAGGCCGGGTTTAATAAAAGACAAGTCCGTGGCGGCTAGGGCATGGGCCGATCCCAGGAACAAGACGAGTACACTAATTAATTTTAATAAGGTTTTCATAGTGGATTAGTAAGCCAAGGCGGGCTTAAGTTCAGCCTATCAACTAAGCTAGCTAGCAGAACTTTATGACAAAAGTGTCCTCAGATAGGTAATATACGTTTATATGCATGGGCCCACTTTATGAAACACACCATCCCTAATCTCCTCCTGGCTTTATTGGCGGCCGCCAGCCTGCTGATATCTTCGCCGGCGCAGGCTGATCAAACCCCCAAGCCGGAATTCATTTTGGCCTTAAGCCACTCGGTAGCCAAGGTGCGCGTGCAAGATAAAAATGGCCAAACCGGCATAGGCTCGGGCGTGGTTGTGGCGGTGAATCACGTGGCGACCAATTGCCATGTGGTGGCCAACGCGCGCGGCATTGCCGTCAATAAATTGGGCAACAGCTATGCGCCGATTGCCATGAAAGCCGACTGGCGCCACGATTTATGCATACTGAAGTTTGACGATTTGCCCCTGACGCCGTTTCCGCATGGCGACAGCACCGCCTTGCAATACGAGCAGCACGTGGTGGCCTTGGGCTTTTCTGGTAACGCGCCGCGCCCAACCGAATCGTTCGGCACGGTCAAGGCCTTGATCCCCTTTGATGACAGCGTTCTGATCCGCACCACCTCCGGCTTTAGCATGGGTGCCAGCGGCGGGGCCCTGTTGGATTACCAAGGCCGGTTGGTCGGCTTCACCACCTTTAAAAGCCCGGGCCGCGATGCTTATTACTACAGCTTGCCGATGAAGTGGGTAGAAGCCTTGCTCAAGCAGCCCGACATCTTGTTGACCACACCGATGGAATCGCCATTTTGGGACGTGCCAGAGAAAAAACGGCCGTTCTTCATGCAAGCCGTGCAACCGCTTAAAACCGGTGCATGGAGTACCTTGGAGTTGATAGCCAGAACATGGGTGAGCGTGGAAAAAGACAACGCCGAAGCTTGGATGCATTTAGGCTTGGCGCAACAAGGCTTGCAAGAGTTTGATGCCGCCAAGAAAAGTTACGCGCAAGTGCTGCAGTTGGCACCCAAGCATTCCAGCGCCATTTATCAATTGGGTGTGATGGCCAAAACCCAAGGCGACGAGCAGCAAGTTAAATTGGTCAGTGCGCAACTCAACTTGATAGACCCTGACATTGCCGAAGATTATGAGTTGGAAGTGGGCTTAAGGCAGCGCGAAAACCCATAAAGGCATAACCTAAGCCTGCGGTAAGAAATCGACACGATAGTTTAAACGCAATCGCAGGTGGCTACCAGCAATTGACTGGGCTTGGAGTGAGTGGCGGTGAGCTCGGGGTTTTGGGTGGGCTCAAATTTGTTTGATGTGGGCGGCTTGATTTGAACGAGCGATGCGGGCTTGTTTAGCAGGATGCCAAAGGCTGTGCTAGAAGGGGTGGAGCTGTTAACTGCTTGCATGACTTTATCCTTTTGAGATGGTTTTTATACTGAGTGAGTTTCAGTACTCATACAGACTGGTCATGTTGGCAATAATTCCTTTTTGGTTTAGACAACTCGAAATTTTTTTATGGATTTGCTCGAGTGCCGTTCAATAATGCCAGATGGCGGCCGCGGTGGCGATCACGCTCTGATGAGCATAGCCATTGTTGTCAGGAGAAATGCCGTCTTTGCTATGAAAGCCTCTTTATTACGTTCGCACTGTGAAGTGCTTGCCCAATTTTTAGTCAACGCTGGCAGAGTAAGCCCAGGTTTTAAATCCGTTGGTCGTGGGTTCGAATCGCGCCAGACCCAACATTTATTTCAAAAGACTATTGATCCATGCAATTTGTTTAGGCAGAGATATTTTATGCAAATCATAATTCTTTTTCGCAAAATTTCTAGCAGCGTTACCGAGTTTTTTTCGTTCTTTTGGATTTTCTAGCAAACTTATAATTTTCTTTGTTAAACCAGCATGATCGAAAAAATTAACAAGCAATCCATTTTTTCTATCTTCAATTACCTCCATAACTGGGGCCGTATCACTTGCGACGATTGCACATCCTGCACTCATAGCCTCAATAAGGCTCCAAGACAGAACAAATGGATAGGTAAGATATACATGAACACTAGATAATTGTAAGATATTAATAAGCTGTGGATGCGGCACAGGGTCAATAAAATGTATCCTCTCTTTTTCTTCATTCCCTATTTTAGGCAAAATTTCATTCATAAAAATATCGCGCCATTTTTTTCCTGAAGGGTGTTTGTAGCCGTAACTTACATCATTTCCACCAATCATTAAAACGCGTAATTTAGGTCGTTTTTTTAATAACTCAGGTAACGCACGAATAAAAATGTGGATGCCACGGTAAGGCTCAAGATTACGACTAATAAAAGTTACAACCTCGTCGTCCTTGCTTAGTTTAATTATTTCACCTTGTTGATTTTTAATATCGATTTTTACGAAAGGATCGGGCGTTATTTTTTCTGTATCTATCCCGTCATGAATTACTGTGATTCGATCTCTAAAATGCTTGGGGAATGTATTGGCTTGCCATGATGTGGGTGAGAGCGCTGAATTTATACTGGCAGATTGTAATTCGTAAAATGCATTTCTTAAACGAAGACGTGAATTTGCTTCTTTGTCCTCAATATGCCATTCAAGATCAAAATTAACATCGCCGCCCTCCGTCTGATAGTACATTTCGCAATAAATTGATAGATGCGCGTTTGGCCATACGTCTTTTATAAAAAAACTTTCACCCCATGCTGGGTGGGCAATTATGATATCAGGATAAAAACCAGACTCTCTCATTGCTTTAGCAATTTGCAATACAGCCTGGCCTTGGTTGACTTGCGATTCAAGATTTATTAGCCATGGGTTCAGGTTTGTGGCAGGAGCGCGTATATGAGAATACGTATTAATTTGAATATTATTCCATTGATTTGATTCAAAAGTTCTAGCGGTAATTGCTACAACTTGATTTTTAGGATCTTTCGCAATTATCGGAGCAATATGTTTAAACTGCCCAGGAAAGTTTTGGTGAATAAATAAAATTTTCATATCAATGATCGCACTTTCTAAACATCTTTAAATTTTAGCAATATAATTAATTTAATAATCAAGTAATTTGAATTGCCACGTCTAGACTAGACACTTCCCAGACTCGGGAAATACTACCTTACAAATTCTACTGGAGAAAGCCGATTAGCGTAACTATGTCGACGTATCGAGCTATAAAACATTTCGATGTAATCAAATATATCTTGGCTAGTAATTTTACGTGTTAGATACGTTTTGCGGTGTATGCGTTCTCATTTCAAGAGTTGAAAAAACTTTCTGCCACGGGGTTGTCATGGCAATTCCCACGGCGGCTTGATGCAAAGAAAAAGCCCCGAAGCTGTTAGCTACGGGGCTTTTGAAGGGTCACGACGCATTGTGAAACCCTATTTTGGTGGTGAAAGAGGGACTTGAACCCTCGACCCCAGGATTATGAATCCTGTGCTCTAACCAGCTGAGCTACATCACCAAGTAAACCGGTTGTTTTTTATTGCTTAAAACGCAAACAAGGGCGCAATTCTAGTGTTTTAGGCTGGGCT
>CALQUO020000058.1 GCA_943333775.2 Methylotenera oryzisoli | reverse complement strand
TCGTCGCCGCGCAAGCCGATAAAACGCGCATCAAAAGACGGCACAAATTTGGCCAACACGGCCTGCGTGTCGCGCTCTGGGTCCAAGGTAACAAACAGCACCTGCACTTCATCGGCGCGCGGGCCTAATAATTTCATGGTTTGCTTCAAGTCTATCATGGTGGTCGGGCAAACGTCTGGACAATGCGTGTAGCCAAAAAACAGTACCACGGCACGGCCTTTAAATTCCGCCAAGCTGCGAGGCTGACCATTGTGATCGGTCAAACTTAATTCATGACCAAAATCTGCGCCAGTGATGTCGGTCGCGACCAGTTGCTTGCCAACGCCAGATGGCTGACAAGCTACCAACACAGTAAGAAGAAAAACTAAGATGAACTGACGCATGGATGGCCCTTGTGTATTCGTTTAATTAAGTAAAATCTGTGCTTTTAAGTGAAAATTGATTTTAACATGCGACAAGAATTACGGCCTTTAGTTTACAATAAGGCTTTTACAGAAAACGTTTATAAGGCAGCAATATGGCAATTCCAACCTCAATGGCAGACCGAGATGGCGTAATTTGGTATGACGGCAAAATGGTTAACTGGCGCGATGCCACCACTCACGTCTTAACCCACACCTTGCATTACGGCATGGGCGTATTTGAAGGCGTACGCGCCTACAAAACCGACAAGGGCACGGCCATTTTTCGCCTAAAAGAACACACCGATCGCTTATTTCGCAGTGCGCACATCTTACAAATGAAAATGCCTTACAGCAAAGAGCAAATGATGGAAGCGCAAAAAGCCGCCGTCAGAGAAAATAATTTGGAATCGGCCTACATGCGACCCATGGCGTTTTACGGTGCCGAAGCCATGGGCATTTCAGCCAAAACCTTATCGACGCATGTGATCGTAGCGGCTTGGAAATGGGGCGCCTACATGGGCCAAGATGCCTTGGACAATGGTATACGCGTTAAAACTTCGTCTTTCTCTCGTCACCATGTCAACATCACCATGTGTAAAGCCAAAGCCAACGGCAACTACATGAACAGCATCTTGGCACACCAAGAAGCAGCATTAGACGGCTACGATGAAGCCTTATTGTTAGACGTAGATGGCTTCGTGGCTGAAGGGTCGGGCGAGAACATCTTTATTATCCGCAACGGCAAACTCTACACCCCAGACCTCACCAGCGCGCTAGAAGGCATAACCCGTGACACCATCTTGCAGTTGGCCGCAGAAATCGGCTTAAGTGTTATAGAAAAACGCATCACCCGCGATGAAGTTTACTCAGCTGACGAAGCCTTCTTCACCGGCACCGCCGCCGAAGTGACGCCCATCCGTGAATTAGACAGACGCAGCATAGGCAGTGGCACAGCCGGCCCAATCACCAAGCAATTGCAAAAAATGTACTTTGATGCCGTGACCGGCAAATCGGCCAAGCATGCCGATTGGTTAACCTTGGTATAAAGCACACCATGATCAATCAAAAACCCATCATCGTCTCAGTTCAAGACTTACCCCTGCATTGCCCTACTGGTGAAGTAGCATTGTGGTCGTCGCACCCACGGGTTTTTTTGGACTTGGCTAAAACTGGGCAGGTCGCTTGCCCTTACTGCGGCACGCAATACCAATTAAAAGCCGGTGAAGTGATCGCGCACCATTAAGTTAGCAGCAGCCTTACTCCTTAAGGACAGCCATGTTTACCGAAAAAAATAAACCATAGGCAGATGACCATCAGTATCTGTTTGAAATGCGCGCTGCCCCTACCAATTGCTTCACCGTGACTAAAATCTCCGCCAACAAATGCGGTAAACGCACCTAGAAAACACTCACCTCAGCCGCTTGCCCCCATAAGTGGGCAATCACCGCAGAGGCTTCCGCCGACGCACTGTTAGTCCAAAAATGAACAGCCCCAGGCGTCTTGGCCGTTGCCAACAAACCGTTCTCGATTAAACGGCTCCTCACTTGCTTGGCGACTGCTGCGCCAGTGTCTACCAGACTAACTTTAGGGCCCACCACGTCGCTAATCAATGTCCGCACAAAAGGATAATGGGTACAGCCCAAAACCACTGTATCGGCCCCTTCAGCCAATAAAGGCGCACAAAATTGTTTAATCAAGTCGCGCGTGGCCGGGCTGTCAACTTCACCGCGCTCTATGCACTCAACCAGGCCCGGGCAGGCTTGGGTAACCACCTCGACATTACGGCCGTAACTCTCCAACAAGGCGGCAAACTGAGCGCTTTTAAGTGTACCCACGGTAGCCAATATGCCGATAATGCCATTTTGACTAGCTTCGGCCGCGGGTTTCACGGCTGGCTCCATACCAATAATAGGCAGCGTGTAGCGTTCACGCAAGGCATCAATGGCAGCGGCCGTGGCCGTGTTGCATGCCACTACCAACACTTTAGCGCCTTGGGCAATTAAAAAATCGGCCAGGGTAAAACAGCGTGCCTGAATCTCCGCCATACTTTTATTGCCATAAGGGGCGTAACGACTGTCAGCAAAGTAGCGCAAATGCTCATAAGGCAGCAAATTTTGTATGTGCTTCAACACAGAAATACCACCTACCCCAGAATCAAAGACCCCTATGGGATCAGTGGCGAGGGCTTTTTTGTTAGCAATGTGTTGAGATGCATTCATGGCCTAGTTGTCATCAGTTACAATGAGCACATTATAAACGATTGCAAATGCAAGCTGGCAAGGAGCCGCATCATGGCGAACAGACTGAGTAAAATTTACACGCGTACCGGCGACGATGGCACCACAGGCTTGGGCGATGGAAGCCGCATTAACAAAGACAGCTTACGCGTGGAAGCCATGGGTGACGTGGATGAACTCAATTCCATCATAGGCATAATGCTCACCGAGCACTTGCCCGATAACCTGGTCAGCCCACTCACGCAAATTCAGCACGATTTATTCAATGTAGGCGGCGAAATTTGCATACCAGGCTTCGTTATCTTGCAACAAGCGCGCATACAGGATTTAGAAAATCACATTGATGCACTAAACGAACACTTAACGCCACTCAAGGAATTCATCTTGCCCGGCGGTAGCAAAGCCGCCGCATACTGCCACTTAGCCCGTACTGTCTGCCGCCGCGCCGAGCGCAAGCTGGTCGAATTGCATAGGAACGAAATAGTGACCGACATTTCCTTGCAATACTTAAACCGATTATCGGATTTATTGTTTGTCATGTGCCGCAGTATTAACAAACAAGCCGGCCGGCCAGACGTCATGTGGGAAAATAAAGCCGGCTGATTTTAAGCTATAATCTGGCCATGATTAAAAAACTGCTAGACCGAATTTTCAACAGCAAATCCGCTAAATCCCTTGCGCATCCTAGCACTTCCGTTAACCCGACACACAAAACCCACCAGCGCTCAAAATTAACGGCCAAAAATGCCCATAAGCAGCCTGATCTTCCTCACCATGGTGCTTTAAGTATTGCTCATAAAACGCATAAGATAGACCGCAATTTACTTAGCAATGCTGCCCTAAAAACCACAGAAGGTTTGCACAAAGCCGGCTTTGAAGCTTACATCGTCGGCGGCGCGGTGCGTGACTTGCTGCTTAATCGCACGCCCAAAGACTTTGACGTGGCCACTAATGCCACCCCCGAGCAAGTCAATCGACTTTTCCGACGCTCACGACTCATCGGCAAGCGCTTTAGGTTGGTGCACGTCTTATTCGGCGACGAAACCATAGAGGTGTCTACCTTTCGCGGCAGCCACTTAGAAGCGGAAGGCGACGCCAAAGTTACCGACTCTGGTCGCATCATTCGTGACAATGTATTTGGTTCCATCGTAGACGATGCATTGCGTCGTGACTTTACCGCCAACGCCTTGTATTACAACCCAGCCAGCCAAGAAGTATTGGATTTCCACAACGGCTACGCCGACATAAAAGCCGGGGTACTGCGCATGATAGGCAAGCCGGAAACGCGCTACGCCGAAGACCCGGTCCGCATGTTGCGTGCCGTGCGACTATCGGCCAAATTAGGCTTGAACATTGAAGTGCAAACGCAAGCGCCAATAGCAAAAATGGCTTACTCTTTAGCCGATGTGCCACCCAGTCGCTTGTTTGATGAAATGCTTAAGTTGTTTCTCTCTGGCCATGCCATGCAAAGCTTAGCCGCACTGCGTGCGCAACAATTGCATCACGGTTTACTGCCTATGCTGGACGTGGTGCTCGAGCAAGAAATGGGCGAACGTTTCATCACAATGGCCTTACAAAACACCGACCAGCGCATCTTGGCTGGCAAATCGGCCAACCCCAGCTTCTTATTCGCCTGCTTACTCTGGCATGAAATGATAGTGGCATGGGAACTCCATAAAAAATCCGGCCAGCACTTAATGCCTGCCCTGCACCTCGCCATGAACGAGGTGATTGCCAGCCAAGCTGAAAAATTGGCCATACACAACCGCTTCACGGCCACCATGAAAGAAATATGGGCGATGCAACCGCGCTTCGAACAACGCGCTGGCAAAAGGCCTTTCGCCTTATTAACCCACCCGCGTTACCGGGCAGGATACGACTTCTTATTGCTGCGCTGCGAATCAGGCGAATTGCCCATGGAATTAGGCGAGTGGTGGACGGCGTTTGCCAACGCCGAGGGCGAAGCGCGAACCGCCATGTTAATGGCCGACAGCGCGCCGAGCAAGCGTCGCAGAAGAAACCGTAAAAAACCCGCGGCCGCGCCTAACGTCGGCGAGTAAATTAGGCTTAGGTTTTGAGTAACCCAACCATGGCTAAGGCTTACATCGCACTGGGTAGCAATCTAAATCAACCGACGCAGCAAGTGCAAGCGGCCATACTGGCCATCGCCGCCTTGCCAGAATGCCAACTAATCAAGCAATCATCCCTTTATGAAACGTCACCGGTGGATTGCCCTGAATACGAGGCGATACCTGTGCCTAATTTCATTAATGCGGTGGTTATGCTGACCACCACATTAAGCCCGCACGCATTGCTAGCTGCGCTGCATGCCATCGAAGATGAGACCGGCCGTCAGCGGCATTATGTCAATGCACCACGCGAACTTGATTGCGACTTGCTGCTATACGATGACCTGGTAATCAACGACAGCACACTCAACCTCCCCCATCCACGCATGCACCAGCGCGGCTTTGTTTTATTGCCATTATTTGAAATAGACCCGCATGCATGCATCCCAAATCATGGCAAAATAGCAACATTGATCGCGCAACAACCAATTACGGGCATAAAACGGCAGGGTTAACCTCTCATGAGTATTTTTAACAAATTCCCATACATCGTCATAGAAGGACCGATAGGTTGCGGCAAAACCACCTTGGCAAAAATTCTAGCCAATCAGTTCCCGGTCGATTATTTGTCAGAAAAGGCCCAAGCTAATCCATTCTTACCCCGCTTTTACGAAGACCCACAGCGCTATGCCTTGTCAACACAACTGTTCTTTCTATTCCAACGCGCCAACCAAATCGCCGACTTAAACCAACGCGACATGTTTGCCAGACCCATCGTCGCCGACTTCTTTTTAGACAAAGACCCGATCTTTGCCCGCTTAAATTTAAACGACGAAGAATACGCGCTGTACCACCAAATTTACCAACACCTGCAGTTGAAAGTGCCCAAACCGGATTTGGTGATTTACCTGCAAACTCCGGTGGACGCTCTGATGGAGCGCATCGAATCGCGCAACGTCAGTTACGAACTGGAAATTCGTCGCGATTACATCGAAGGCCTGGCCAATGCCTACAGTGAGTTTTTTCATAATTACAATACCTCGCCGGTACTGATAGTGAACAACGAAAAACTCAACATCTTAAACAACCTAGGTGCATTGGATTTATTGCTATCGCGAATTTTGCAAATTAAAAGTCAGCGCGAATTCTTTAATCCTAACCTTGATTAATCCTCAGGCCAGTCAAGCATGACATTAAACGAACTGGAAAAGTCAGCCCTTAGCGGTGAAAAAATCGCCATGCTAACATGCTACGACGCTACTTTTGCCAAACTCATGGAACTGGCCGGAGTCGACATGCTGTTAGTTGGCGACTCCTTAGGCATGGTCTTGCAAGGCGCGGAAAACACCCTCAATGTCAGCATGCACCACATGACTTACCACACCAAAAGTGTGGCAGCTGGCGCACCGAATACCGTCATCATGGCTGACATGCCGCTGGGCAGTTACGAACACGATGACGAGGCCGCATACAAAAATGCCGAATGGTTAATTCGCTCTGGTGCCCACATTATCAAAATTGAAGGCGGCGGCAGCAAAGTGAAAACCGCTCGCTATTTAGTCGAAAGAGGCATCCCGGTCTGCGCCCATTTGGGGTTTACCCCGCAATCGGTCAACCAATTAGGTGGCTATAAAATCCAAGGCAAAACCGATGAAAGTGCCGCCAAAATTTCGGCCGATGCGCTAGCAATGAGTGAAGCCGGCGTGAGTTTCATCGTATTGGAGATGGTGCCGGCCGCCTTAGCTAAAAAAATCAGCGTCAGCCTTCGCACTCCCACTATAGGCATAGGCGCCGGAGTGGATTGCGGCGGCCAGGTGTTGGTCATACAAGATTTATTGGGCATCTACACTGGCGTGGCCGGTAAAGCGCCTAGTGATTTTAAATTGCCGCGCTTTGTTAAAAATTTCTTGAGCGACACCAACAGCATAGAAAGCGCGATTCGCCATTACGTGCTGGCCGTCAAACAGAAAACCTTTCCGGCCATCGAGCACAGTTACTGATGCAAACCATAAATAGCATAGACCAGTTGCGACGCACGCTTGAGGGTCAAAATTCGGTTGGCTTGGTGCCTACCATGGGCAATTTGCATGCCGGCCACTTGGACTTAGTTAAGCTAGCCAAACAGCAGGCAACATGCGTCGTGGTCAGTATTTTTGTCAACCCACTTCAATTTGGCGCCAACGAAGACTTGGCCAACTACCCGCGCACTTTGGCCGTCGATTGTGAAAAACTTAAAGCAGTAGGCGCCGACATCGTTTT
>CALQUO020000057.1 GCA_943333775.2 Methylotenera oryzisoli | reverse complement strand
GCCGTGGGCGCGTAACGTCAGTTTGCGTCGTCGTTGGCCAAATAAATTGGAAGTGGTGATAGAAGAACATAAAGCCTTAGCCAGATGGGGCAGCATTGCCTTGGTCAATACCCATGGCGAGTTATTTTATGCGGCCACTAATAATGAATTGCCGGTCTTTTTAGGCCCGGGGGACGGCGTCATAGAAGTGGCGTCGCAATATATGGAAGTGAGCAAAAGTTTGAAGATGGCCGATTTAACGATTGCCACCTTGGCGCTCAGCCCAAGGCGGGCTTGGCAAGTGACGACTACTAACGGCATGGTCATTGAGTTGGGACGGGTAGACGTAGCCGCGCGCTTGGATAAATTTGTCCGGGTTTACCGCAACACCATTGCCAGCATAAACATGAAAGAGGGCTATGCCGATTTGCGTTACCCAACTGGCTTTGCGGTGCGGAGGCCGGTTGAGGCTAGTGCAATAAGCACTGCCATGGCCAGGACTGAATCGCTGTCGCCAAATAAACAAAGCAGCCAAGCTGCGAAGAAATCCAGTAAACCCACTGCTATGAGCCATCAATCCGGCAGGAGCAAGAAACAAGCAGCCGTGAGCCTTGTATGAACGATCAAGGAGTAAACAATGAGTAGAGTCAGAGAAGATAAAAATTTAATTGTGGGCTTAGACATAGGCACATCCAAAATTGTCGCCATAGTCGGTGAACTCCAGCCGGAGGGCACGGTAAAAGTGATAGGCATCGGCCAGCATATTTCCCGCGGCTTGAAAAAAGGGGTGGTGATCAACATTGAGTCGACCATGCAATCGATACAGCGTGCGCTTGAAGAAGCCGAGCTGATGGCCGACTGCAAAATCAATAATGTCTATACCGGTATCGCTGGCAGCCATATCAAGAGTTTAAATTCACACGGCATGGTGAAAATTAAAGATGCCGAAGTCTCACAAATGGACGTCGATAGAGTGATAGAAACAGCACGTGCGATTGCCTTGCCGGCCGATCAACAAATTTTGCATATCCTGACTCAGGAATACATCATTGACGGTCAAGAAGACGTGCGTGAGCCACTGGGTATGAGTGGTATGAAACTGGAGGCCAAAGTGCACATCGTGACCGGTGCCGTGGCTGCCGCACAAAACATCGTCAAGTGCATCAAGCGTTGTGGCATAGAAGTCAGTGATTTGATTTTGCAACCACTGGCTTCGAGTATGGCAGTGTTAACTGAAGACGAAAAAGAATTGGGTGTTTGCTTGGTGGACATAGGCGGAGGAACGACCGACATTGCCGTGTTTAAACAAGGTGCGATTCGCCACACGGCTGTGGTGCCGATTGCTGGTGATCAAATGACTTACGACGTGGCGGTGGCCTTTCGAACTCCTACCCAATCTGCGGAGGACATCAAAGTTAAGTACGGTAGCGCACTCCGCCAATTGGCGGATTCGCGTGAGACGGTGGAGGTGCCAGGTGTTGATGGCCGTGAACCGCGTCAATTGTCTGTACAAACCTTGGCCGAAGTTTTGGAACCGCGGGTGGTGGAACTCTATGAAATGGTCTTGAATGAATTGCGTCGCAGTGGCATGGAACAAATTATTGCCTCTGGGATCGTCATTACCGGCGGCGCTGCAATGATGCGTGGCATGGTTGAATTGGGCGAGGAAATATTCCACATGCCAGTGCGCATGGGTTTACCGCGTTACGTCGGCGGCTTGTCGGAAGTGGTAGGCAACCCTCGCTATGCCACTGCGGTGGGCTTGGTTTTGATGGGTAAACAGCAATTAGAACGGCATTTAATCGGACAAATGGAATCCGGTTCATTTGGCCAGATGATAGAAAAAATGAAAAGTTGGTTTCAAGGTAATTTTTAGTTAGTGGTAAATGGCAGGGAGTGTGGTTTTAGGCAGGTTGGAGCTGGCTCAGTAAAGCGCAGAAACTAAGTGCAGTAGCCGAGGACCGCACTATTTTTTAAAAAAAGAGGAGAAATACTATGTTTGAAATTATGGAAAGAAGTTCGCAAGAAGCCGTCATTAAGGTGATGGGCGTGGGTGGTTGCGGCGGTAATGCTGTGGCACACATGATAGAAAAAAATGTCGGTGGCGTGGAGTTCATTTGCGCCAACACCGACATGCAGGCCTTGAAGAAAAGCCAAGCAAAAACCATTTTGCAAATGGGCGTGGCCATGACTAAAGGACTAGGCGCCGGCGCAAAACCAGAAATTGGTCGCGAAGCCGCACTTGAAGACCGTGATGCAATTGCCGAATTAATCGATGGCGCAGACATGTTGTTTATTACCGCTGGCATGGGCGGTGGCACCGGCACGGGTGCGGCACCGGTGATCGCCCAAGTAGCAAAAGAAATGGGCATATTGACCGTGGCCGTGGTGACTAAGCCTTTTATTTTCGAAGGTAAACGCACCAAAGTCGCCATAGAAGGCTTGGAAGAATTGTCTAAGCACGTGGATTCTTTGATTGTTATTCCTAATGAAAAACTCATGGAGGTCTTGGGTGAAGACGTGCCTTTCTTGGATGCCTTCAGCGCGGCCAATGACGTTTTGCATAACGCGGTTTCTGGTATTGCTGAAATCATCAATTGTCCAGGTTTGGTTAATGTCGACTTCGCCGATGTGCGCACTGTGATGGGTGAGATGGGCATGGCTATGATGGGTTCAGCCATCGCTACCGGTCCGGATCGCGCCCGCATCGCTGCCGAACAAGCCGTCGCCAGTCCTTTGTTAGAAGACGTCAACTTAGCCAACGCACGTGGCGTTTTGGTGAACATCACCAGTTCCGCCTCGTTCAAAATGAAAGAATACTACGATGTAATGAACACCATCAAAGCCTTCACGGCCGATGACGCCACCGTCATTGTTGGTAACGTATTTGATGATACGATGGGCGACGAACTGCGTGTGACCATGGTCGCCACGGGTTTGACTGGTGCAAGTAGAAGGCCGCAAAAACCGGTCTTGGTGCCGCAACAAATTGTGCGTGATGGTACGACTAATCAACCTATTTATGCCAACGGCACGAATGCTTACGAGACCGCCGTCATGGATGAAACGCCGCAGGTGTTCGGCTCGAACAGCCGTCGCGCGCAAGTGGAGGCTATGAAAATGTCTGGGGTAGAAGAATACGATATCCCGGCTTTTTTACGTAAACAAGCCGACTAATGACTTAATTGGCTAGCCAAAGCTTTGTATTACTTAGTTTCATGCGCCATTGCGTGTCTGCATGTTGCGCTTGCAACTATGGTGGTATGCTGAGCTCTATAGTGAGCTTAAGGGGAAGCGGTTAGGTATGGCTAGGCTATGATAAAACAACGGACATTAAAAACAGCAATTAGCACTACCGGTGTAGGTATGCACAACGGCGAAAAGGTTACTCTTACCCTGCGCCCGGCTACCGCCAACACGGGCATTGTTTTCAAACGGGTTGATCTGCCTCAACCCAATGAAATTTTGGCCAGCCCCACTGCTGTTAATGACACGCATTTGTGCTCGGCAGTCGAAGTCGATGGTGTTCGCGTCGCGACCGTTGAGCACATCATGTCCGCCTTAGCTGGATTGGGCATAGATAATGCGTTCGTCGAAGTAAATGCAGCTGAAATGCCGATTATGGACGGCAGTGCCGGGCCATTTATTTATTTATTACGTGAGGCCGGCATAGTCGAGCTAGCGACCAGCAAGAAATTCATACGCATTAAAAAAACCGTGGAAATCAACGATGGTGATAAATGGGTGCGTTTTGAGCCTTACCACGGTTTCAAGGTGGATTTCACCATTGCCTTTGATCACCCGGTTTTAGAGGGTGTGCTCAATCAGGTCAAGATAGATTTTGCCACCGATTCCTACGTAAAAGCCATTAGTCGAGCGCGCACCTTCGGCTTTATGCATGAGGTGGAGTATTTGCGCTCCAACGGTTATGCCCGTGGAGGCAGCTTGGACAACGCTATTGTTCTGGATGAATACCGTATCTTGAATGCCGATGGTTTGCGCTACGAGAACGAATTTGTTAAACATAAGGCCTTGGATGCCATAGGCGATATTTACATGCTAGGACACCCTTTGCTGGGGGCCTTTAGCGCATACAAATCAGGCCACCGACTAAACATCCAATTGGTCAGGGCTTTGATGGCAGACTCGAGTGCTTGGGAATTCCATAGCTTTGATCGCTTGTCCGATGCTCCTGCAAGCTATTTAACGCAAGAGTGGGCGGGGCAATGGCTGTCGGCACAATAATGGGGAAGCCTGGTCAACACCCAAGCAGCAAAGGCATAACATGCAATTAATACGATTTTGTGTGATGTTGATTGCCCTATCTTTGCCTGGCCAAGTTAAGGCCATGAGCGACGAAGCCTTGTTTAAACATGCCAAGATCGCCTACAGCAATAAAAATGCGCAGGCCTTGACGGACGATGTGAATCAGCTTAAAAATCAACAATACTTACTGGCCCCTTATGCCGACTATTGGCTGATGTTACTGAAATTGGAACATGTGCGCGATGAAGAGGTGCAAAATTTCTTAGCGCAATACAGCAGCATGCCATTTAGCGATCACTTGCGCGGCGAGTGGCTCAAAAAGCTTGCCAAGCAAAAAAATTGGCAGACCTTCTTTGATGAGCAGGCTTTTTTTTATGGCGATGATAAAGCCGTGCAGTGCTATGCATTATTGGGCCACTTGCAATTAAAAGACCTGGATGTGACAGCCCCAGCCAAGGCTATGTGGTTAAACAGCAGTGATTTGCCTGGTGCTTGCACAGCCATGTTTGATGCCTTGCAAATAACAGGGGTGCTCAGCGAGGATGACATTTGGGCTAGGTTACGTCTTGCTTTGCTTGACGGTAATTTGCCGCTAGCAAAAAAGATCAAGGCTCGCTTGGCTAACGTCGACCCTACCGCACTAAAATGGCTTTACCGTGACGATTTAGCCCCTCAAATATTGCTTGAAAAAAAAACGGTTTCGTTTAAATCTCGCAGTGGTGTTGAAGTTAATTTGTATGCACTGGATAGGTTGGCCAGGACTAAACTCGATGTGGCCATCGCTACTTTAGAAAAGCTGCAAGATTTATTTGATGCTAATCAACGAGCTGTGGCTTGGGGCCGTATTGCTTACCATGCCTCCCGCAAACATTATCCCATGGCCTTACAATATTACGCCATGGCCGAGGGCGCTGCCCTAAATGCGGAGCAATTGGCCTGGAAAACCCGAGCGGCATTGCGCGCACAAGATTGGCCTATTGTTTTACAGAGTATAGTCGCGATGTCGCCTAAACAAGCCGATGAAAGCGCCTGGCGTTATTGGAAAGCGCGTGCTCTCAAAGAGACTGCCACTAAATCCAATGAGCAGCTTGCTCTAGCCCATGCCCTATTTCGTAAGCTAGGCAGCGAGCGCCATTATTACGCATGGTTGGCGGCCGAAGAATTGGACAGTGTGATTGCCAGTCAAGCACTTGATTACCAAGTGTCTGAACAAGAGCTAAGCGCATTGGCCAGCCATAATGCCATCAAGCGTGCGGTGGAGTTTCAACGCATAGGCATGCGCTGGGAAAGCAAAGTGGAATGGTTGGCAGCGACCCGAAGTTTTGACGATAAGCAATTGTTGGCAGCTGCAGAATATGCCATGCGCCAGAAGTGGTATGACTTGGCTATTGACACTGCGGACGACACCAAATTTACGCACAATTTTGCTTTGCGTTATCCTACACCTTATCGAGATTTATTTCGTAACTACGCTAAAGATGCAGGTTTAGACGAGGCATGGGTATATGGCATTGCTAGGCAGGAAAGCCGTTTTATGCATTTTGCGAAATCCGGCGTTGGGGCATCGGGCTTGATGCAGATCATGCCCACGACGGCAAAATGGCTCGCACAACGCATAGGCTTAGTTGATTACAGCCACAGCATGCTGCATGATCTGCCGACCAATGTTGAGTTTGGTACGCATTACATGCGATACGCTTTAGATTTGATGGGAGGCCAAGCCGTGATGGCCACTGCCGGCTACAATGCAGGCCCAAGCCGCGCCAAGGAGTGGTTGGCTGCCGAGCCCTTGGAAGCAGCTATTTACATAGAGAGCATTCCTTATACGGAAACTCGCTTGTACGTGCAAAAGGTCATGGCCAATGCACAAATTTACGCCCCGCGTTTGCAGCCTGAAAACAGCAGTATTAAAATTCAAAGTCTAAAAGCCCGGCTAGGACAAATTCCTGGAAGGCCTAAGTTTGAACAGCAAACCTTAGCTTTACCAAGTGCCGATTAAGGCTACAAAAAATAAATAGAAAATAGTAAATTCATGCAAATAAAAAACACAGTAGTTTTAGGTGGGTCTGGCTTTGTCGGCAGTGCCATAGTGGCTAAGCTGGTAAGTGCCGGTTACCAAGTAACGGTGCTCACCCGTCGCCTAGACCATGCTAAGCATTTATCGTTGTTACCAGGCGTCACGCTCAAGGTATGCAATGTGTTTGATGCCCAAGCGCTGCGCACGGCATTACACGGGGCCGATGCCGTCATTAATTTGCTGGGTATATTGCATCAAAGCGCTAAGGCGAGCTTCACTCAAGTGCACGAGCATTTGCCTATGCAATTAGCCAAGTTGTGCCAGGATCTAGGCATTAAACGTTTGTTGCACATGAGCAGTCTGTGCGCGGCGACCGATGCCCCTAGCATGTATTTGCGCTCAAAAGGCCAAGCGGAAGTGGCCCTTGCCGGCTTTGTGTCGGATTTAGCCATCACGGTTTTTAGGCCTTCTATCATTTTTGGCCGAGCAGACCAATTTATTAATTTATTTGCAGGCCTAATCAAGCATTTGCCGCTGGTGGTGTTGGTTAAACCGAATGCAAAATTTCAACCTGTATGGGTGGAAGACGTGGCGAGTTGCTTTGTCGCCAGCCTGAATGAGCCAGCTAGCTTTGGCCTAAGCTACGATTTGGTTGGCCCTAAGGTGTATACCTTCCGTGCCTTGCTTGAGGCCATCATGCAGACCTTAGG
>CALQUO020000056.1 GCA_943333775.2 Methylotenera oryzisoli | reverse complement strand
ACAACTTAATGAGCATGCCGCTGCTAAAGGCAGCCAAGCCTAATATGCGTTTATTCCGCCTGATATACATCGTCTACATTGCCTTTCGCTTTGGTTTGGATGAATTTGTCTTAAGCAATAGCAAGCTCAAACCGCTGCAAACACTCATTAATTTGCTGTTTTTCTGGCGCAACAAAAGCACGCCACTTGCAGTCAGGCTAAGGTTAGCCTTAGAAGCCTTGGGACCCATTTTTGTAAAATTCGGCCAAATGCTATCTACACGCCGTGATTTAATCCCTTTAGACATCGCCGACGAGTTAGCAAAACTGCAAGACCAAGTCCCACCTTTTGCCTACTCGGAAGTGGAGAAAATTGTGTTAGCGGCTTACCATTTACCGCTCAATCAAGTGTTCGCCAGTTTCGACGAAGCCGCTGTTGCTAGCGCCTCGGTGGCACAAGTGCACTTCGCCGAATTATTGGATGGAACACCGGTAGCGGTCAAAGTTTTGCGTCCAGGCATCGCACAAGTCATCCACCACGACCTGGCCTTATTGGACACCGCCGCATGGTTGCTGCAAGCCTTGTCGGCAGAAGTTAAACGCCTAAAACCGCGTGAAGTGGTGGCGGAATTTGCCGAGCACACCGAGAGCGAGCTTGATCTAACTTTAGAAGCAGCTAACTGCACCCGCTTAGCCGGCAACTTCCCGGACAAAAAATTACTGGTGCCTGAAGTGCATTGGGATTGGTGCCGCCAACAAGTCATGGTCATGCAGCGCATGCACGGCACACCGATTAGCAAAATTGACTTACTGCGTGAACAAGGCATAGATATAAGCCAACTTGCGCACGACGGGGTGGAAATTTTCTTTACCCAAGTATTCCGCGATGGATTTTTTCACGCCGACATGCACCCTGGCAACATCTTGGTGGTCAACAATGGCCCGGAAAAAGGCAAGTACATCGCCTTGGATTTCGGCATCATGGGCACACTGACCGATAAAGACAAATACTATCTGGCACGCAATTTTTTAGCCTTCTTTAACCGCGATTACCGCGATGTCGCCGTAGCTCACATTGAATCGGGTTGGGTGCCAAAAGACACCAATGTTGAAGCACTAGAGACTGCGGTCAGAGCCATCTGCGAACCAATATTCAACAAGCCCTTAAAAGACATTTCCTTTGGCCGCACGCTATTAAGCCTGTTTCAAATGTCGCGCAAATTTGGCGTGGTGATTCAGCCACAATTGGTCATGCTGCAAAAAACTTTGCTTAATATAGAAGGCTTAGGCCGCGACTTAGACCCCGACATCGACTTATGGCAAAGCGCTAAACCGTTCTTAAAACGCTGGATGAGTGAGCAAATTGGCTGGCGCAGCATCGCTAAAAAAATCCGAAAAGAATTGCCTTTTATCGCCAAAACGCTGCCTGAAATGCCTCGCCTGGTGCATGCTTTCTTAGCGCAACAAACCGAAGCCGAACAAGACGCTCCCATGCGCGCTCACCTAGCGCAATTGATTGCGGCGCAGCAGCAGCAAGCCCGTTGGCAAAAACGTCTATTCCTAGGTGTGGCGTTATTGGCGATCTTAGAAGTACTCATACTCTTGAGCGCTTTTTAGCCCATGGCCAACAAAGGCGCCGCCAATAAGAAACTAGCTTTTGGCTCGGGCTTTTTGGCAGTGCGCGCAATAAAAGGTTGAGCGCTGACCTAAACGCATGGTTTTTATCGGACGTCCACAGACCAAACACGGTTCATCGGTGCGAGCATAGACAAAGTAGCTTTGTTGAAAATAGCCCGGTAGGCCGTTGGTGCCAAAAAAATCCCGCAAACTACTGCCGCCTGCGTTAAGCGCCGCATTTAAAGTCAGCTTAATTTCCGCCACCAGCTTCTCGCATTGCTTAAGGTTTAAGCAATTGGCGGGTGTTTCCGGATGGATGCGACTGCGAAAAAGCGATTCGGAGGCGTAGATATTGCCCACCCCTACCACCACGTGGCCGTCCATGATGGCGTTTTTAATGGCCAGGCTTTTATTGACTAAGGCCTGCTGCAAGTACTTGGCATGAAAACCGTCTTCCAAGGGTTCCGGACCTAATCTGACTAATAAGGGGTGGTCGGCCTCTGGGCCATCCAACCATAACACCGCACCAAAGCGACGCGGGTCCCTTAAGCGCAGCACTTGTCCACCGGCAAACGCCACATCAAAGTGGTCGTGCTTTTCTGCCGGGTAGGCGTCGTCTAACAACTGAATGCGGCCGGACATACCTAAGTGTAAAAGTAATATGCCTGCACCAGACTCCCCAGAAAAGTCGCACAACAGGTATTTAGCTCGGCGACGCAAGCCATTGAGCGTCATGGCCGGGAGGGTTTGTGACAAATGGCTAGGGATAGGCCAGCGGAGGCGTGGGTGACGGATGGTGACTGACCGAACCACGTGGCCGACTAGAGGCAAAAGCCCACGTCGTGTGGTTTCTACCTCTGGTAACTCAGGCATGGCGTTTATTTATTGGGGATATTAAGCGGCGGATTCAGCATGCTAAAGCCGATATCCGATGGGAAATGGTAGATCAGCCCTTCGTCCGGTCTAGCCAGTAGCAAGTCGGGGGACTCTTGTATCTTGTCAAAATGCACTTTGCTGCCGTCGGCCATTTTGATTTCAAAAGAAGGGTAAGTCAGTTTGCGATCCGGCGTGTACATTTCCACAGACTTAGCTGGGTTATGTACCCAAGAGAAATCCAACCATTCGTTTAATTCGTTTTGCTGTGGCTTGGCCGTAGCGATAGAGACTTTCCATTTGCCGTCGACTATGTCGACCTTCAGATTAGCATCTTCCCATTGCTCCAAACGCCCAAATTCAAAACCCACTACCTTTTCGGTAGGTTTCAATGGTGCTTTATCGATTAATTCTATCATCTGCGTGGCGGCCGCTTCCGAATATCCACCGGACACCAAATAGACATGGTTTCTATGCGCTACGTATTGATCTTCGGTCACCGGGTTATGGTTACCAAAAATGAACTCTTCTAAATCGCCTTCTTTGCGCACCAACTTGAGCTTTAACTCCGGGTTAGTTAGGCCAAATTTCGCCATGTCACCGCCACTGATTTTATCGCTGGACTGCGCAGCAATAATGGACAAAATACGTTGCACCGACGCTTGGTCAGCGCGCATATTAATCGGTGCAGTGATGCGCCAGTAGCCATCCACTTTAGCCAAAGCAAGCGGCGCCTGAGTAGGAAACTCCACGCGTATGGCATTGAATTCTGCTAATTTATAAGTCGACAAGTCGTGCATGGTCGATTGCTCGGCATCTGCCTTAGGGCGCAGGTATAAGAAGGCCCCTAAGCCTGCTACCACTGCCAATAAAATTAAATTCACTATCCAACGTTTTTTCATGTCTGTCTCTAATATGCAATATCGCGGCGAGGGCGGGGCTTCTACTGAATACGTTTAAGCTTTCCTGCGTTTCCACCAGAAATAAAAGCCTGCCACCATCATGGCCAAAGGTAGGAAATACTGGAAGCCATGGAACACCATCCAAGCCACCAAGCGACCGGTATCGGAATCGGGGATAGTGACGTTGATGTCTTTTAAAGGCATAGGCTGTATGGTAATGAGCTGATCGTCGCCGGCTAACCAATTGACGATGTTGACGCCTAAATCCAAGTTGCCGCCATTGGTAATAAAGGTATTAGATAAAAAGTTAGCGTTACCCATTACCACCACGCGCTGGCCTTTTTTACCATAGATACGCTCTAAAGCCACACCGATATTGATCGGGCCGCGTTTATCTGTTTTTTCATTGAATTCCGGTTTGGCATCCTTGACTAATTTGCCCGTAATCAACCAACCATTGGGTGCCACTTCCACTAAATTGCTGACCTTCCAACCGTTTTCATCGTTACCGATGGCCGTAACTTGGTGAGCCTCAGGAAACAAGGTGCGCAGCATGAAGTTTTTGGTAATGGCGTGCTCACCGTACAGGCTAGCAAAAGACACACGGGCATCGGCGCCGTATTGCGCTGAAGCCATGTCCAAAGCGATACCAGGCGACACCGTCATGCCCAAGTACTCGGCCACGGATTCCAAACCACGTAAATTATTGTCGTCTACCAACCAAAGCAAATTGCCGCCACGCTCTAAGTAAGCTTTGATTTTTTTCGCTTCCACTTCGCTGACTTTCACTTGCGGGCTAGCAATTACCAACATTGCGCCATTGCTAGGCACCGCTTGCGCCACAGTTAAATCCGGGTTGGCAAACTTGAAGCCTTTTTTCTCTAACTGTTTACCGAACTCACCGATGTCGTGGTTTTTAACACCCAATAAATTGCGCTCGCCGTGACCGTCTAAATACATCACTGCTTGCTGATTGGTTCGTGATAAACGCACCAACAAATTGGTCATTTCTTGCTCGGCAATCGGCGGAATAATGTGCTCAGAACGCTTGTTGAATTCCACCACCACTTCACCGTCTTCTTTCACGCCGGCATCTTGGGCTAATTTTGGCTCTATTGATGGGTTAATGAATTTCAAATTCACGTTCTTTTTTTCGCGTTGGTAACGGGCAATAAAATCGATCATGCCCTTACGGAAATTGTCTCCGCCCGTCGCGTCGTCTTTGGTAGCAAACACGGTAATGTTAATCGGCTCTTTCATTTGCTTTAGCACGTTAACGCTGCCTTGCGTCAATATATTACGGTTAGCTTGGGTGATGTCTTTCGCCACATGGTATTGCCCGGCCAAGTAGCCCAGCAAAACCACCAACATTAAAAACAGCACCACAAAGAAACTGTTTTGCACTAAAAGTTGAAAACGCAATTTACGATTAATATTCATTTCATCCGACCTAAAATTTTACTGCAACAAACACGATAAAAAACTTAACCACGCAAACGATCTGCATCCAAGCGACGCACGGTTAAGGTTAAAAAGCTGGCAATAAACAACGCAAAGTAAGCAATGTCTGCGGTATCAATCAAGCCACCGGCAAACGACTGAAAGTGACGGGTCAAGGACAAACTGGCCAGGGTATTGCTTGGGTCACCAGCAAAAAAGCGGTCTAAAAACATCAAGGCAAACAGCGCGATAAAGGTCAAGATGGCTGCTACCACAGGCTGTTGCGTGATGCTAGAAAAATACAGGCCAAGCGCAGAGAAGCTTGCCACCATCAGCAACAAACCAATGGAGTTGGCAACAATGAAACCAAAATCGATATCCGCCCAGATATTTAAGGTAGACAGCATGGCACCGATGTAAACAACCAAGATGCTCAAGAAAGCCACCAGGCCTAAAAATTTCCCCAAGACGATTTCAGTTAATGACAAAGGCGCACTGAATAGAAAGGGTAAGGTTTGGCTGCGGCGTTCTTCAGACACCAAACGCATGGATAACAATGGCACGGCAAACAACACCATAAAGGACGCAAAGCCATACACATTTTGCCCCACAAACTGCGTCACCCCAGTGCGCTCGGCCGGACGCATGGCACCTGACATCACGGCAAAGTAATCGTTAACGCCGTTTAAGTAATAGGTCCCAAACGAAAACATCAACAAGGCCAAAATCACCCAGCCCATGGGCGAGGCAAACATACTTTTTAATTCTTTTCTTGCTACATTAATAATCATGATGGTTCCTTAAGCCGCCTCTTGTTCTTGGTAAGTCAGCTGCACAAACACGTCTTCCAAACTGGTTTGGTCTGGGCCAATTTGATACAAGCCCCAGCCCTTGGCCACGGCCACTTGCACGATGGCTTCTGCCGGGGTAGCGCCGTCGGCAAAACGCACACGCATTAATTGATCCGACACGCTTTCGGCTTCTTCGACGCCGGCAATTTTTAACAGTTCAGCAGCTTTTGGTGGTTTGTTCATGGCGATCAACAACTTGTTGCCTATGCGTTGTTTTTTCAAAACATCGATGGCGCCGTTAAACACCAATTTTCCTTTATCGATAATCTGCACGTGGTCGCAGACCATTTCCACTTCTGGCAAGATGTGTGTGGAAATAATCACGCTACGCTCGCTGCCGACTTCGCGAATTAAGGAGCGGATGTCACGAATTTGGATGGGGTCCAAACCAACAGTAGGCTCATCCAAAATCACCACCATGGGGTTATGAATGATGGCCTGAGCAATGCCCACACGTTGTTGGTATCCATTGGATAAGTTTTCGATCAAGCGTTTGCTCATGTGGCTTAAACCGCAACGTTCTTTAGCCAGATCAATGGCTTTTTTGATGTGCGCACCGCTGACGCGATGCAACCTAGCGGCGATGGTTAAGTACTCGTCCACCGTCAACTCTTTATACAAGGGGCGCATTTCTGGCAAATAGCCGATCAAGGCCTTGGCTTCTTTCGGATTTTCCATCATGTCGATGCCGCAGATTTTGACGCTGCCGTTACTGGGCGCCAAATTGCCGGTCAACATTTTCATGGTGGTCGATTTACCTGCCCCATTGGGGCCTAGGAAACCCAGCACCTGGCCTTTGCTTAAATTAAAACTGACATTGCTGACGGCTTCTCTGCCGCCATAAAGGCGCGTAAGACCAATGGCCTCTACTGTAAAATCATTCATAGTCACTCAATTCAAAAAACGCATTACAAAAAATAACGATGGTCAACCTTTGCCAGTCAGTGCTGGCATATTGTTCAGGGAGCATAACAGAAAATTTCTAGCGCAATGTCTAACCCACGCGTAATTATGTGGGAACTTGCGCTAACTGTCACGCACTAAGAAATGCCGTTTATAATGGGGCATAATTTAATTACCATGACTATTAGACTTAGTCGCTAAACCAGCTCAACGATTTTTAACCTTATAGTGCCACTACTAACTTATGCGCCCAACTAAAAATGCAAGTACCTCCATCACCCAAACCCGTCTGTGGTTAACCCGCGGCTTAATAGCCAGCACCCTAGTCTTGGGCGCATGCGCAAGCAATGGTGGCTACCATAGCCAACCTGGCCAAACCAAGACCAACCCAGATGGTGCCGTCACGGCGGAATTTGTTTACCGCTACTTGATCGCTGAAGTGGCTGGCCAGCGCGGCGATTT
>CALQUO020000055.1 GCA_943333775.2 Methylotenera oryzisoli | reverse complement strand
TAACGCGCGACGAAATCCGGGGATAAAATTTGCATGTAACGCGCTAATACGATGAGGTCAATTTGGTGTTGATCAAACAAAGCAAATTGGGCCGCCTCGGCAGCCGCTTTATTGTCTTTAGTGACAGCAATGTATTTAAAGTCCACGCCGTAAAATTTAGCCAAGGCTTCGGTATCGCGGTGGTTGCTGATAATAAGCGGTATGTCGCAAGCCAGTTCGCCGTTTTTGTGTCTGTGCAATAAATCTGCTAGGCAATGGTCGTATTGCGAGACCATGATAGCCACCCGCAAGGGTTTCTGCGACAAGTTCAACTGCCACTGCATGTTGAAGCGCTGCGCAATCGCCGCAAAATACTGTTCAAAATCATTGGTAGCCAAGCTGAAGCCGGCCAAATCCCATTCCACGCGCATTAAGAATAAGTTATTTTCTGCGTCTTGGTGTTGGTCCGCGTGCAAAATATTGGCATTGTGTTGATACAAAAACTCTGCGATGGCGGCAACGATGCCTTTGCTATCGGGACAGGTGACCAACAAGGTGGCGGTATTTTTATTGGGACTAGGGTTCATTTTTTTAAGCGGACTCGAGTTCAAATTGACATTAAGCATGTGCAGTTGGGTTAATATGTGCATTATACCTTAAGTTAATTTAACAAATAAAAGTGCGTATGACAGACAGTAAAGCCAGCATGCAAACATCTGCCGATATCGTATTGGCCAATCCTAGAGGCTTCTGTGCTGGTGTCGATAGAGCCATCATTATTGTAGAGCAAGCCTTGGAGAAATTTGGTGCGCCCATATACGTGCGTAACGAGGTAGTGCACAACAAATTCGTGGTCGATGGTTTGCGTGCGAAGGGTGCCATTTTCGTCCAACACCTGGATGAAATTCCTGCTGGCAGCACGGTTATTTTTAGCGCACACGGTGTGTCCAAAGCGGTACGGGCGGAAGCGGAAGAAAGAGGCTTGATTGCTTATGATGCTACCTGCCCTTTGGTAACTAAGGTGCACATTGAAGTGGCTAAAATGCGTGATGCCGGCATGGAAATTATCATGATAGGCCACAAAGGCCACCCAGAGGTGGAGGGTACCATGGGTCAGGTAGAGGCCGATCATGATGAGGACGATGAAGTGGTGTCGACCGGCATTTATTTAGTTGAGACGCCAGCTGATGTCGCGCAATTAAAGGTTAAAAACCCAGACAAATTGTCTTTTGTGACGCAAACCACTTTATCCATGGACGATGCCGCTACGGTGATTGAAGCCTTAAAAACCAAATACCCAAACATTCATGCGCCTAAAAGCGAAGACATTTGTTACGCCACGCAAAATCGCCAAGACGCAGTCAAGCTGATGGCCAAAGATTGCGATTTGGTGATTATTGTTGGTTCGCCAAATAGCTCTAACTCGAATCGTTTGTGGGAAGTGGCGCAGAAGCAAGGTGTGGAAGCCTATATGGTGGATAACGTCAGCTACCTTCAGGCCTCGTGGTTAGTGGGTAAAAAGAAAGTCGGCGTCTCTGCCGGTGCGTCCGCCCCAGAAGTGTTGGTCAAGGAAGTTGTCAGCCAATTGCAGCACATGGGCGCGAAACAGGTTGAAGAGTTGCGAGGTGTTATAGAAAGCGTGGTGTTTCAGCTACCGAAGAACCTAACGGCGGCAGAGAGTAAAAAAACCTAATACCACCCCGTGTTATCAAAGCCCCTTTATTCAAAAAATAACGATGTTTAAAACCCCAGTTTCCGCCTTGGTACTGATTCATACCGAGGATTTGCAAGTTCTGATTATGGAGCGTGCCGATAAAGCCGGGTTTTGGCAATCGGTGACCGGCAGTTTGGAGCCTGGTGAAACACCCTGGCAAGCCGCCATACGCGAGGTGCTAGAAGAAACCGGTTTGCACGCGGAACAGTATGAGCTGCAAGATTGGCAGGTGGAGAATACCTACGAAATCTACCCGCATTGGCGTCACCGTTATGCGCCCGGGGTCACGACTAACGTCGAACACCAGTTTGCCTTAGTCTTGCCGAGCACCGTGCCCATTCAGTTGGCGCCAGATGAACACCTGCAATACGCTTGGGTTGATTGGCGTAGTGCTGCGCAAGCCGTTTTTTCTTGGACTAATGTCGATGCTATTAAAAGATTAGGTGAGCGTCATCAATTATCGTTATAAAATAAGCGTCTTTTTTTATCCATAAGCAATTTAGTAAGCACATTAGCAACCCATATAGTGACTCAACACAATGCAAGTATCCGCGATTAAATTTGATAAATTTCAGGCCAGCTTCGATGACGAATGCCAGCAGCGCATCATTGCGGCCAAGAAAGCCTTAGGCAAACGCTTGGTGATTTTGGGCCATCATTATCAAAATGAAAGCGTTTATAGGCATGCTGATTACACTGGTGATTCGCTAAAGCTATCGCGTTATTGCGAAAGTTTGGATGCCGAGTTCATCGTCTTTTTGGGTGTGCATTTTATGGCGGAAGTGGCGGATATTTTGAGCCGGCCAGAGCAAATTGCCATCTTGCCAGACCTGGCCGCCGGTTGTTCCATGGCTGACATGGCCAACTTAGCTAAAGTCGAGCGCAGTTACCGTGAGCTGAATAAAGTATTGAATTTTGATGAAGCCATCACGCCTGTTACCTACATCAATTCCGCCGCAGATTTAAAAGCCTTTTGTGGTGAGCACGGCGGCATAGTTTGCACGAGCACCAATGCGCCAAAAATTTTAGAGTGGAGTTTTAAACAGCGTGAAAAAGTATTGTTTTTTCCCGATCAAAATTTAGGGCGTTGGTCTGGCCATCAGATGGGCATTCCGCTTGAACAAATGCCGGTTTGGGATCCGGATTTGCCCATGGGCGGACTGACCGAAACGCAAATTAAACAAGCAAAAATCTTGTTATGGAAAGGCCATTGCGCGGTTCATCAAATGTTCCGCTTGCAAAATATCACGCAATTTCGAGCAGCGCACCCCGATGGTTTGGTGATCTCGCACCCGGAAGCGCCTTATGAAGTGTGCTTGAATTCCGATTTTGTTGGTTCCACCGAATACATACTGAAAACCGTCAGTGAAGCGCCGGCTAATTCTAAATGGCTAGTGGGCACTGAGCTGAATTTGGTTAACCGTTTAGCCGAGCAAATGAAACCTCAAGGTAAATTGGTGCAATTCATGAGCCACGTGGTATGCGAATGTTCCACCATGGCCAGAATCGATCCGCAGCATTTGGCTTGGGTGTTAGAGAATTTGCTACAAGGCCAAGTGGTCAATCAAATTAAAGTGCCTGAACACGAAGCCAAACTGGCTAAATTGACTTTAGAGCGCATGCTTGCGGCCTCTTAAAGCCGGCCTCTTGACTTGGCTATTTTTGAAAGCAGCTTAATCCACGACTAAACGTCGCACCACTTTGCCTTGCATTAAGTGCGACGCTATGATCTCATCGATGTCGTCGTTGTCGATAAAGCTGTACCAAATCGCTTCAGGGTAAATTACCATCAAGGGCCCGGCATCGCATCTATCCAAGCAACCGGCGCGGTTAATGCGCACCTTACTCTGGCCACTTAAACCCAAACTTTTAACCCGTGCCTTCATGTAGTCAAACGCGGCTTCCGCGCCTTTGTCCATGCAGCAGGCGGCACCCGCTTCGCGTTGGTTTAAACAGAAAAAAACGTGGTGTTGAAAGTGGCTCATGGTGGTGGGGCTGTTGATGGGTAAGGCTTAACTATATAAGGCTTTAGTCCCCACTGGCAAGGCTGTCTTCTTTGGTGAAGGTCCATGTGCGGGTGATGCTTAATATATCGATCTCGCTTTGCACGTCGTCAGGAAAGCGCCCGTATGGCGCTCCCAGTTCAACGATGTGTTTGGCCGCTTCGTCCAGCAATTTGTATCCGGAGCTACGGTTTAACTCTATGGATTCTATGCTGCCGTCGGCATTAATCGATACCGTCATCTGTAATTGCCCGTATAACTTTAAGTTTCTGGCCGCTTCTGGGTAATTTAGGTTGCCTATTTTTTCTACTTTTTGCCGCCACGCTTCAACGTATAAAGCGTATTTGTATTCTTTGGTTCTGGCGCCTATGAATTTACGTTTAGGGCGTTTTTGGTAGACGTCTTGTTGCTTGGCAATCAGTGCTTCCAGTCTGTCCATTTCCATGGCCGCTGAGGCCATGTCATGCACATCGATGGCGCGAGTGGGATAGCTTTGCTGACCAGTTTGTACTTCTTGTGCACTGGCTTTTTGCGCTGGTTGTGACTCCACCGCCTTATTCGCTTGCAATTGCGTCATTAATTCTCGCGCTTGTTTTTCCAAGCTGGCCACGCGTTTTTGTGCTTGGCTTTGTTCGGCTTTTTGTGGCGCTGCTTGTCCGCCTGCTTGGGTTTTTTCTTGCGCCTGAAGCGCGGCTTGGCGTTGACTGCTGGCGGCTAAAGCGGATTGCATTTTTCGGTTTTGGTTGGTATTACCGCCGCGATCCAGATTGGCTTGGGCCAACACATCGGCTTTTTGTGGTTTATTATGGGTTTTGGCATTCACTAAACTGACGTCCAGCACCGGCATGCTGTCGGCCATTTTTTTTAAATCGGGACTAAAGTGCACGCTGAGCAGTATTAGGTGCAGGAGCAAAGACACGGAGACAGCCGTGCGTATGCGCGGCATAGTCTTTAATTTTTCACGCACGCGCTTTAGCAAACGATTACTCAGTGCTGAATTTTAATGTGAGCGCATCTAGTATTTTTTGGTGCACCCCACCAAAGCCACCGTTACTCATGACCAATACCGAGTCACCGCTGCCCGCTGCTGCTACGATGGCACTGACCATGGAGACTAAGTCATCGTAGACTTTCGCCTTATGTTGTATCGGTGCCAATGCAGCGCTGGCATCCCAACCTAAATCGGCGCCGTAACAAAATACCAAGTCTGCTTCGCTTAAGCTGGCCGGCAAGGCGTTCTTCATGACGCCTAATTTCATGGTGTTAGAGCGCGGCTCCAGTACCGCAAAGATACGCCCCTTGTCAACTTTGCTGCGTAAGCCGGCCACGGTAGTGGTGATGGCCGTCGGGTGATGGGCAAAGTCGTCGTAGACCGTCACGCCATGCACTTCACCGCGAATTTCCATGCGCCGTTTTACATTTTTAAATTGCGTTAAGGCCTCGATAGCGACTGTTACCGACACGCCGACATGACGAGCTGCCGAAATGCTGGCTAGGGCATTCATGCGATTGTGTTCGCCCAATAAATCCCATGCCACATGGCCTTGTCGTTCGCCTGCAAATAACACGTCAAAACTGCCGTTGCTTTGTGGGTTGGCGGCTTGCCAATCGCTTTCCGAGCCGAATTTTTCAACTGGCGTCCAGCAGCCTTTGTTTATGACACGCTGCAAACTGTCTTCTAAACCATTGCTCACGACTAAGCCGGCTTGCGGCACGGTGCGGACCAAATGGTGGAATTGTTTTTCTATGGCAGCCAAGTCATCAAAGATGTCGGCATGGTCAAACTCGAGGTTATTTAACACCGCCGTGCGCGGGTGGTAGTGCACAAATTTGGAGCGTTTGTCAAAAAAAGCCGTGTCGTATTCGTCTGCTTCAATCACAAAGAAGGGTGACACGCTGTTTTGGTCTTGTTTCGGGGCTTGCGGCAAGCGGGCGGAAACGGCAAAGTTTTGCGGCACGCCGCCAATCAAAAAGCCTGGCGCCAGCCCTGCGTATTCTAGGATCCATGCCAGCATGGAGCTGGTGGTGGTTTTGCCATGGGTGCCCGCCACTGCCAAGACCCATTTTCCATGTAAGACGTTTTCCGCCAACCATTGTGGGCCAGAAATATAGGGTAGCCCACGGTTGAGGATTTCTTCCATTAAAGGATTGCCACGGCTGATGACGTTGCCTATGACGTAGACATCGGGCTTGATCTCGATTTGGCTGGGGTCAAAGCCGGTAATCAGCTCTATACCTTGCGCTTCCAACTGCGTGCTCATGGGCGGGTAAACATTGGCATCGCAGCCGGTGACTTTATGCCCGGCTTGTTTGGCTAACACGGCTATGCCGCCCATGAATGTGCCACAAATGCCTAAAATATGAATGTGCATAGCCGAAAACCCTTAGCTCAGGTTTGGCGCCAACCAGCGCGCTAAATAGTCTTTTGTTAGGCCGCGGCGCTTTGCCATGTCTAGCACTTGGTCCTCACCGATTTTATCCACGCTAAAATACTTGGCCTCGCTATGGGCAAAATAAAAGCCCGATACCGCCGCGCCTGGGGACATGGCAAACGATTCGGTTAGCTGCATGCCTATGCTGTCGCATTGCAACAGTTGGAATACGTCCGGTTTGACCGTGTGGTCTGGGCAAGCAGGGTAGCCGGGTGCCGGCCTAATGCCTTGGTATTGCTCTTTGATAAGGGCGGCTTTATCCAATTTTTCATTGGCCGCATAACCCCAGAAATCCACTCGCACGCGCTCATGTAAATACTCGGCAAAGGCTTCGGCCAAGCGATCTGCCAATGCTTTGAGTAATATGCTGCTGTAATCGTCGTGCGCATCTTCGAATTGTTTGATGCGTTTTTCTATGTCCAAGCCAGCGGTGACGGCGAATAAACCGATGTAATCCGGGGTGGCTTTAGGCGCAATGAAGTCGGCTAAACATTGGTTGGGGCGAGCTACACCGTCTATCACCGGCTTGACGGTTTGCTGGCGCATGCCGTAATAAGTAAAGGCGATTTGTTCGCGGCTGTCGTCGCTGTAAATTTCGATGTCGTCATCGTTGACGCTGTTGGCGGGCATTAAGGCCACCACGCCGTTAGCCCTTAACCAACGGCCGTCAATGATTTTTTTGAGCATGGCTTGGGCTTCAGCAAACAATTTACTGGCGGTTTGCCCCACCACTTGGTCGGTTAGTATGGCTGGGTAGAATCCGGCTAAATCCCAGGTTTGAAAGAACGGCGTCCAATCGATGTATTGGGCGATCACGCTGAGATCGGCGTTTTTAATTTCACGCCGGCCAATGAACTTCGGTTTCACCGGCGCATGGCTGCCGCTAAACGACAGTTTGGCTTTGTTGGCGCGAGCGTCGGCCAAGGTT
>CALQUO020000054.1 GCA_943333775.2 Methylotenera oryzisoli | reverse complement strand
GCTTTTTCTTGTTTTGCTGAAGCCAAAGTGAAGCGTCAACTTAGCCGGGATCGCTCACAAATTGTGTTAGCTGGCATGGAAGCGCACATCTGCATTTTGCAAACGGCACTGGATTTAATGGCGGCGGGTAAGCAAGTGTGTGTGGCTGAAGACGCTATTATTTCGCGCAGCCCTAACAATAAAGCCAATGCAGTGGCCAGAATGCGCGCTGCCGGTTGCATCATCAGCAACACCGAATCCATTGTTTTTGAATGGTTGGGCAGGGCTGAAGGCGATGACTTTAAAAAAATCAGTCAATTAATACGTTAAAAAAGCGGGCTAGCCCGCTTTTTTGTGATCAGGCTTAGTTTGCCATAGTGATAATTTGTTCTAGCGTGACGTAGCCTTTATTCTCAACGTCAATCTTATCAAACCCTTTGGCTACTCTAGGCATGCCAGCCTTGGCTTCCTCTAAGCTTAATTGCCCGTCTGCATTTTTATCCGCAGCCTTGAATTTGGCGGTTATTTCTTTGGCCTTAGCACTGTCCTCGGCTTGGGCGACACTTAATACGAAAAAGCTGGTCACGACCATAAGTAATTTAGCTAACATTTTTTCTCCTAAAATTAATTGAGTAAGATTTTGTGGTTTAATTATGGCACACATATTCATTACTCGGAAAAATCCATGAAACTAACACTAAAAACCACCCTTGCTATTTCGGGCATCCTGATCGGTTCATTCATAGGCGCCGTCGCTCATGCGACCAGCGATTTACTTAAAGCAGACAAACCGGATTCCGGATTTTTTGCTGACACCAGTTTATTGCAGCTGGTAAATAGCCCGGAGGGTACCAAGGCCTTTCGTTACACAAGTACCAAATTTGATCCGAGCAATTACCAAGCGGTGATAATAGATAGCGTGTTAATTAACCAGTCCGGGGTGAACGACAAAATTACCGCAGACACCATGGAAAAAACTAGGGCAACCTTGGAAGACGGCATAAAACAAAAAATTGGCAAAGTGATTGCCTTAACCGATAAAGCTGGGCCGGGCACACTAAAAGTCAATATATCCATTTCCGGTGCTGATGTAGCGGGTGAGGGCTTTAAGCTGAGAAACATTTTGCCGGTATCGGCGGTTTTGAAGCTGGCCTCTAAAGCCGCAGGCAAAGATAAAAAAACCGCCATGCTGTTAATTGAAAGTAAAGTCAGCGATAGCGTCAGTGGCGAGTTGCTAAAAGCCACCATGCTAACCATCAGTAGTGACAGCTTTAGAGATCAAGCTGATGCTGATCAAGAGTTGACTGCTTTAGCGAAAAAAGTGGTCGACCTGGCCATGAAAAGCATCAGTCTGCAGCCTTAAGTCCTTGCTTTAGATTCTAGTATAGTGGCTATTAGCTTTTGAGTTTTTGCTGTGGCACCAAGCGAGGCCTCGCAAAGGCTTAAGCCTTTAGCGCCCATTTCGTTTAACCGGTCGGGCTGATTCATCAAGGTGAGGAGGGCGGCGCTGATTTCTTGCGCGCTGTTAACACGCAGAGCGGCGCCCTTGGCCGCCGCCTCATTAGATGCATGCTCAAAGTTATAGGTATGCGCCCCCAGCAACACTGGTTTACTCAAGCGCATCGCCTCAATCAAGTTTTGTCCACCGTAAGGCAACAAACTACCACCGATTAGACACAGGTCTGCACTGGCGTAATACGCATACATCTCACCCATGCTGTCGCCTAATATCACTTGGGTGCCGCGGTTTACTTCCATGCTTAATTGCGAACGCTTTTCGTAGGCGATGCCACCTCGTTTGAGTAGTGCTTCCACTTGGCCAAAGCGCTGAGGGTGTCGCGGCACGATTACCGTCAGCAAATCGGATATGGGCGTGGCAGCTAGCGCATCCAAGATTAATTCCTCCTCACCCTCGCGGGTGCTAGCGGCTAAAAATACCGGCCGCTGCCGACCAAACCAGCTACGCCATTGCTCGGCTTTGGCTGCGGTGTCGCTAGGCGGTAAGGCGTCGAATTTTAAATTGCCTAGGGTTTCCACGCGCTTTGCTCCTAGGCCTTGAAAACGCTTGGCATCATTAGGTGTTTGCGCGGCAATTAAGTGCAAACTTTGTAGCGCGTTTTGCGCCAACGTACCCAATTTTGCGTAGCCTCTCGCGGATTTTTCTGAGAGCCTGGCGTTGGCTAGTACCACGGGGATCTGCTTTTGTTGGCAAGTGACGAGTAAATTAAACCAAATTTCCGTTTCCAGCAGCACGCCTAAGTCCGGTTGAAAATGGTTTAAAAAGCGTCGCGCCGCAAAAGGCAAGTCATAGGGGAGGTATGCACGTTGCACGCGATTGCCAAACAGCGCCTCGCTGGAGGCGCGACCGCTAGGGCTGCTGTGGGTGAGCAATAGGCTGCGTTCGGGGTATTGCGCTAGCAGGGCATCAATCAGTGGCGCTGCCGCACGCGTTTCGCCCACCGACACGCAGTGCAACCAAATGACACCAGATTGGCGTGGCAGAGTATAGAAGCCAAAGCGCTCACGCCAGTGTGGCCGATAAGTCGCTAGTTTGAAACAACGTAGGGCTAGCTTGCCGGCCACCAAGGGCAGCAACAAATAAAGTAAAGCGCTATAAAGAAAACGGGGCATGGCGCATTTTCTCACAAAAATCCCAAGCGGGTTTTACTCGACTGGAGGGTACGCATAAACTAAAAATTTATACTAGAAAATTATTTTAATTTATTTTTTTATTAATAATGATAAGCAACTGATTCTCCTCTGCGGCGCTATGCAAATACCGGCGCCATTTGATAAAAAACATACCAAAATGCAGCAAAAAAACGACCGAAAAATGGGGTTGACGGCCACAAAATAAAGGCATAAATTGCTGGCTGAGACACAACATCTTGTGCTTTAAGCCAATGGCGTTGTCAAGAATAAAAGTTTTTAATTAAAAATCACGGGCTTAGCGTGGGAGGCTGTATCGCCACCCGCTAAGGTATCCGTTTTAGGGAGAAGCACCCATGCTTAAAGCAGTTGAATCAGCAAGCACGTCGCAGGCAAATTCAGAAAAAGAGATTTCCATACAGCCTGTGTCGCTGGACATCTGGGATAAGAAATACCGTTTAAAAACCAAAAGCGGTGAGCACGTGGATGCCGACATGGACGCCTCATTTGCGCGCGTGGCGAGGGCTTTGGCGGACGTTGAAACGACAGAAGAAAAGCGTGCTGAATGGCACGAAAAATTTCTATGGGCCTTGCGCCGCGGGGCCATTCCGGCTGGTCGAATTACTTCAAATGCCGGTGCGCTAGAGCACAAGCCTGCTACCTCCACCATCAATTGCACGGTGTCCGGCGTCATCACCGACAGCATGGATGACATTTTAGGCAAGGTGCACGAAGCTGGTTTAACCCTAAAAGCCGGTTGCGGAATAGGCTACGAGTTTTCTACCTTGCGTCCTAAAGGTGCGTTTGTAGCCGGTGCCGGCGCATACACCAGTGGCCCATTGTCCTTTATGGATATCTACGACAAAATGTGTTTCACCGTGTCCAGTGCCGGTGGCCGTCGTGGTGCGCAAATGGCCACTTTTGATATTTCCCATCCAGACGTGACCGACTTTATCAAAGCCAAACGTGAAAATGGCCGTTTGCGTCAATTCAATTTGTCTTGCTTGATCACCAAAGAATTCATGGAAGCGGTTAAAGCCGATGCCGAATGGAAATTGGCTTTCCCGGTGACAGAAAAAGAAGCCATCGTGGATGGTTTAAATGTGAACGATGCCGAGCAAGTGGTGTGGCGCGAGTGGCCAGTGAAAGGTAAATACTTAACTAAAACCGACGGTGTCGATGCCGGTAAAGTAGCCTGCCGCGTCTATAAAACCATTAAAGCGCGTCGCTTGTGGGATGTGATTATGTCCAGCACTTACGATTTTGCTGAGCCCGGTTTTATCTTGATTGATCGCGTCAACGAAATGAACAACAACTGGTTTTGCGAAAACATTCGCACCACCAACCCATGTGGTGAGCAACCCCTGCCACCTTATGGCGCTTGCTTGTTGGGCTCAGTAAATCTAACTCGCTTTGTTAAGCAACCATTTACCGATCAAGCATTTTTTGATTGGAAAGAATACCGCGACGTAGTGGCCATTTTCACCCGCATGTTAGATAACGTGGTGGAAATTAATGGCCTGCCATTGCAAGAACAACGTGATGAAATCATGCGTAAGCGTCGCCACGGTATGGGTTATTTAGGCTTGGGTTCCAGCCTCACCATGATGAAAATGAAATACGGTGAGGAAGAATCCCTTAAATTTACTGAAGAAGTAACGCGCGTCATGGCCGAAGAAGGCTGGAACGTTGCAGTGCAATTGGCCACAGAAAAAGGCGCAGCACCGATTATGGAAGAGAAATTTGAAGTGACGGCGGACATGCTAGCCAAGCGTCCAGAAATGGCTGCAGACGGCATTAAAGTGGGCAGCAAAATTGCTGGTAAAGTGTTGTTAGGCAAATACAGTCGCTACATGCAGCAGTTTCCTGAAGGCTTGCGCAACCAAATCGCTACTAAGGGCGCACGCTTTACGCACCACAGCTCCATTGCCCCCACCGGCACCATTTCTTTGTCATTGGCCAACAACGCCAGTAACGGCATTGAGCCATCATTTGCCCACCATTACGCCCGTAACGTGATCCGTGAAGGTAAAAAATCAAAAGAGAAAGTCGATGTGTTCTCATACGAATTGTTGGCCTACCGAGAATTGATCAATGCTAAGGCCATGCCGTTTAGTGAGTTAGATGAGGAAAAATTACCAGACTACTTTTTAGATTCTTCTACCATTCAAGCCAAAGCGCACGTAGACATCCAAGCGGCTTCACAAAAATGGATTGACAGCTCGATTTCTAAAACCATTAACGTACCTACCGATTACGACTTTGAAGATTTCAAAAACATTTATTTGTATGCCTACGACAAAGGCTTAAAAGGATGCACCACCTTTAGGTTCAATCCAGAAGCCTTCCAAGGTGTGTTGGTGACCGAAAAAGATTTGGAAAACACCACCTATAAATTCACCCTGGACGACGGTACGGAATTGGAAGTGAAAGGCAACGAAGAGATTGAGTACGACGGCGAAATTCACTCTGCGGCCAATTTGTACGATGCGCTTAAAGAAGGCTATTACGGTAAGTTCTAAGCGATAATTTTAGAACATAGACCGATTAAGAGGATAAGAACATGGCAACTAAAATTGAAAAAAAAATCGTTGGCTACGCGTTGGTTAACGAGCAAGATAAAAAAGACGCAGAAGTAAAAGCAGCAGAATTAGAAGCACACAAAGCCGCAAATAAAGTGGTGCAATTGGGTGAACCACTTAGCCGTCCAGACAAGCTAGTGGGCAACACTTATAAAATTAAAACACCGGTGACCGAGCACGCGCTTTACATCACCATTAACGACGTAATCATGAACGAAGACACCCCGCAAGAACACCATCGTCCGTTTGAGATTTTTATTAACTCCAAAAACATGGAGCACTTTCAATGGATCGTGGCACTCACGCGCGTGATGTCCGCGGTATTCCGTAAAGGTGGCGACGTGACCTTTTTAGTCGAAGAATTAAAAAGCGTGTTTGAACCAAGTGGCGGCTATTTCAAAAAAGGCGGCAAATTTGTGCCTAGCTTGGTCGCCGAAATTGGTGAAGTGGTGGAGCAACACTTGCAAGAAATTGGCATGTTAAAAAAATCCGGTTTGGATCAACATCAACAAAAATTGGTGGACGAGAAAAAAGCCGAGTACCTAGAAAAGCATGCTAAAGCCGGTGACGAAGTGACGGCCGAAGGTTTTCCTAAGGGCGCGCAACTGTGCGCTAAGTGCAACACTAAAGCAGCTATCATCATGGACGGGTGTTTGACCTGCCTAAATTGCGGTGAGAGCAAATGCGGTTAATCAGAAGGAGTGCTTAAAGCGCTGATCTTTAGTCTAAGGAGCCGTTAGGCTCCTTTTTTATTTGGCTATACTGGGCTCACACTTTCTGTTGTATAAAATGTGGTCTTTATTAAAAGAAATGGCTTGGATGTGAGATAAAACCCTATGTAGTTTATGGTTGTAGGAATGCCCACTTTGGGTTTATTGTGTTAATGCTGTAAAAAGTTAATGAATTGTAAGTTAAACTCAAATTACTCTTTAGGAGAAATAAATGATTAAAGATTTAAAGCGATTAAGTAAGGCCAGTTGGGTAGCGGGAGCCGGTTTATTAGGCCTCTCATTACCTGCGTTTGCTGAAGGTGCTGCCATTCTTCAGTCAAGCGATTTTGTTGGTATTTCGTTTTGGCTAATCTCAATGGCGTTGATTGCATCAACCGCGTTCTTTTTTCTCGAGCGTGACCGCGTTGCCGGTAAATGGAAAACATCATTAACGGTATCCGGGTTGGTTACCCTTATTGCTGCGGTGCATTATTTCTACATGCGCGACGTTTGGGTGGCAACGGGTTCAACGCCAACCGTATATCGCTACATCGATTGGCTAATTACGGTGCCATTGTTAATGATTGAGTTCTACTTAATCTTAGCAGCCATCGCTAAAGTACCAGTAGGCGTGTTCTGGCGTCTAATGATAGGTACCTTGGTCATGTTGGTTGGTGGTTATGCCGGTGAAGCAGGCTATTTAGCCGTTATGCCAGCGTTCATCATCGGTATGCTAGGTTGGTTCTACATTCTTTGGGAAATTTTTGCAGGCGAAGCCAGCAAAATCAACGCTGGTCAGGCGCCAAAAAATGTGCAATCTGCATTTAGTTTGATGAGATGGATTGTGACCATTGGTTGGGCAATTTACCCACTAGGTTACTACTTTGGTTACCTAACCGGTGCAGATCCTGCAGACAGCATGAAATCATTAAATATCGTGTACAACCTTGCTGACGTGCTAAACAAGATTGCATTCGGTGTAATCATATGGTCTGTAGCTGTATCTGAAAGTGAAAAAAAATAGTAAGCAAGACTAAGTAGTCATGCATGTGGGCACGGATTTTTTGTTAAATACAAAATGATGCGTGCCCACATTTTTTTGGCTCAATAGCCGAGCGCTATGCAAAAATAATGCAGC
>CALQUO020000053.1 GCA_943333775.2 Methylotenera oryzisoli | reverse complement strand
GCTTGTTCATGCCTAACCAAGATGTGCTTGAATTTATCTTGGTGAAAAATTGCGTCGTAAATATGCAAGACGGCGCCACCTGGGTAGCCAAATACAAATTCAACTTGTTCTTCATGCAGGCAGCGTACTAAAATTTCTGCGCCGGTAATCTTTTTAGAACTTTTTTCCATGCTTGTGCCCATGCTTGTTTTTTTTGTTTCAGTTATTCTGTAAGCGCTAAATTAGCGTTTGTTTTTATTCGGGTTTAGAGCGTTTTTTATCTATTTATATACCAACCCTATACCATAACGGTTTGAGCCTATTTGGTCAAGGACAGCGGCGCTTGGGTAGTCGATTTATAGGCTGTTGGATGGCTTAATGGTGTTTAAACATGGCTTAGCCATGAAAGCGCATAGATAAATCCACGGCCTGTAGGTTTTTTGTGATGGCGCCTATGGAGATACGATCGACTCCGGTTAAGGCAATCTCTCTAACATTTTCCAAGCCTATGCCGCCTGATGCCTCAAGCATAGCATGGCCATCTGATGCCTGATTGAGCTCAACGGCGGCCCGCATTTGGTCAAGACTGAAGTTGTCTAACAAAATGCTGCTGGCGCCTGCTTGCAAGGCTTGCGCTAGTTGGCTTAAGTTCTCAACTTCTATTTGTATGCTCTTATTGCTGTTTAAAGCCAGGGCCTGTTTAAGGATGGCGGCTATGCTGCCGGCTGCGGCTATGTGATTTTCTTTAATTAATATGCCGTCGTACAAGGCTAAGCGCTGATTTTTTCCGCCGCCAATGGTCACGGCATATTTTTGCGCCCACCTTAAATTTGGTATAGTTTTGCGCGTGTCTAAAATTTGGCTTTTAGTGCCGGCTATGGCTTTAACGTAGTGACGGGTTTGGGTGGCGGTGGCCGATAATGTTTGCAGAAAATTCAGTGCGCAACGCTCAGCCGTTAAAATGGATCTGGCTAGGCCAGATATTTCGCATAAAACCTGTTCCGCCTTAACTTCAGCACCTTCCTCTACTAACCAATCGATTTTTACATTTGGGTCTATTTCAGAAAAACAGGCGTTGACCCAGTCTATACCGCAAATGACCGCTGTTTCACGCGCAATAATGCTGGCTTTGGCGGTTTGCACTGACGGCACCAGTTGTGCCGTTAAATCCCCTGAGCCGACGTCTTCTGCGATGGCGGATTGCACTTGTTGCTTGATGGATGCCATTAGTTCGCTGCTTGGCATAGAAGGGTGACTTGAGTAGGGAATCATGGTTTTCTGGGTGTTTCTTCAAAAATTGAGCAAGCCAAATATTTACCTAGTTAGGTCTGCTTTATAAAAGGGTGACGTTGCTTGCATTATAATGCCAGGTAAGACAATTTTTATACTACAGGCCAAGCAACAGCATGAAACTCTTGTATACCATTAATAGCCCTTATGCTCGTAAGGTTCGTATCGTTGCCATAGAAAAAGGCCTGTCGCTGGAGATGCAACAAGTAGTGTTAGCAGATCCGGATTGCCCGGTTAAACAATACAACCCATTGGCTAAAGTGCCGGTGTTAATTCTTCATGATGGCAGCAGTATCTACGATTCCAGAGTAATTGTTGAGTATTTGGACGATTGCTTGGCTTCGAATAAACTGATTCCGCAAGCCGCCTTGGCAAAAATAAGCGTGCGTCGCTGGGAGGCACTGGCCGATGGGGTATGCGATGCGGCAGTGGCCATCATGCTGGAACAGCGTAAAGCCGAAGCAGTACAAGATGCGGCGTGGATTACCAAGCAGATGGATAAAGTCAGCCGCGGCTTAACCGTGTTGAATGACGACTTGGCTCATCGTAAGTGGTGTGTAGGGGATACATTCAGCTTGGCAGACATTGCCGTGGGTTGCATGCTAGCTTATGTCGCCATGCGTTTTGCTAAGCAAATCGACCTCGCCGTGCAATACCCCAATTTACATCGTGTGCATCTGTGCTTGCAAGTACGCCCGTCTTTTGCTGGCAGTGAGCCTAGTCCGTATTAGTCCATCTTAGGTAGGCGTGGCGCCGGTAATGATGCCGCCGCCGAGGCAGACATTGCTCTCATAAACCACAGCCGACTGCCCCGGTGTGACAGCCCATTGTTTTTGCCCAAATTTGATTTCCACTTCGTCCGCGCTTAAGCGCTCTATTTCACAAGGTGCATCGGCTTGACGGTAACGGGTTTTGGCGCCGTACACCCAGTTCCGTTCAGGCGCTTCCGGGTCTATCCAGCTTAATTGCTTGGCGAGCAAGCCGTCGCTTAGTAATAAAGGGTGGTCATGCCCTTGAACGACTGTTAACACGTTGTTTTCCATGTCTTTGCCAGCGACAAACCAAGGCTCGCCGTTGCTATCGCGACTGCCACCTATTTTTAAGCCTTGGCGTTGGCCCAATGTGTAATACATGAGCCCATCGTGGCGCCCGACCAGTTTGCCTTCGGCTGTTTTGATGTCGCCAGGTTGGCGCGGTAAATATTGGCTGAGAAAAGCTTGGAAAGGCCGTTCGCCTATAAAGCAAATGCCGGTGGAATCTTTTTTGTCGGCGTTAATTAAACCTGCCTGGCGGGCCATTTCCCGCACTTCGCGTTTTAGCATAGCGCCCAGTGGGAACAAGGTTTTACTGAGTTGGGCTTGATTGAGTCGGTATAAAAAATAACTTTGGTCTTTGCTGCCGTCATCGGCTTTTAATAATTGAAATAAGCCTGGTTTAAGCGGGTTTTCTCTAACTTTTGCGTAGTGGCCGGTGGCAATCAAATCGGCACCCAAGCCCATGGCGTGGTCTAAAAACGCTTTAAACTTTATTTCTGCATTACATAGAATATCTGGATTGGGCGTGCGCCCAGCTTGGTATTCGCTTAAAAAATTAGCGAATACGCGATCTTTATACTCGGTACTAAAGTTAACCGCCTCGATGTCTATACCAATTTTATCGGCCACGGCCACGGCATCGAGCAGGTCTTGCTTGCTGGAGCAGTATTCATCGGTGTCATCGTCTTCCCAGTTTTTCATGAACATACCGGTCACCTCATACCCCTGCTGCTTTAGGAGCAAGGCCGTTACCGATGAGTCGACGCCACCAGACAGACCCACTACTACTTTTTTCTTTTGTTGTTTATTTAAATTCATCTTGTGTCTTTAGCTGTTGTTAAGTGCTTAGCTTGTTGCTAGCACTTATAAATGCGTGATTGCTTCCAGTGGGTAGCGTTTGCCAGCCAAATAATCTTCCACGCATTTTAAAACTTGCGGACTGCGCATCAGCATGGCTTGTTCGCGCATTTCTTCTACCGTCATCCATACGCTACGAACGATGCCTTCATCCAGCGCTAGAGTAGGTTGATGATGGCTGACACGGCCTATGTAAGCGAAACGCAAATAGGTGCTGTCGTTGTGTTCGTGTTTCCAATGATAAATACCAAGTAGGGCCTCAGGGTGGAAGGTGTAGGCGGTTTCTTCCATGGTTTCTCGGACCACCGCGTCTAGCAAACTTTCGTTGTCATCTAAGTGCCCAGCGGGTTGGTTGTAACGATTGCCGCGATCGGTTTCTTCCTCGACCAGTAAAAATTTACCTTGATCTTCTACAATTGCCGCGACCGTGGCATGGGGCATCCATTGCATAATAGGCTGTGTGTTCGTTAAAGATTGCTTATTTTAACTCAAACTAAGGCTATGCATGCATTTGTCCACTTAAGCCTGGCCTTAATCTGTTTTGTCTACACCCGGCATAAAATAGTCACAGATAGCGCTAAAGCTTTGTTAAGATTGCGCTTTAATGCATACATGGATGTAGCGGTGTGAATAGCAAGGCAGCAATCAATACAGGCAACACTTTATACTTAGCCTCGCGCAGCCCACGTCGGGTTGAGCTTCTAAGTCAGCTAGGCTGGGGCTGTGTTATCAAACCTGCCGATATCGATGAGACCCCGCTTGCAGGCGAACAGGCCGCGGCTTATGTGCAAAGGTTGGCAGAACAAAAAGCCTTAGCCACTGGCCGCTTGCTTGGCTCAGTAGATAGCCCGCAAGCGATATTGGCGGCCGATACCACGGTGGCGCTGGGCACGCAGTTGTTAGGTAAACCAGCGGACGAGGCCGATGCGCGAGCAATTTTAGCCGGTTTGTCTGGCAGCGTGCATCAGGTGCATACGGCCGTGGCATTGCTATTTAATCAGAAAATTGAATTGGCCTACTCATGCACCCATGTTGAAATGATGGGCTTGTCGGCAGCGCAAATCGACGCTTACTTAGCCAGCGGCGAATGGCAAGATAAAGCCGGTGGGTATGGCATACAGGGCTTAGCAGCGGCTTGGATTAAGCGTATAGAAGGCAGTTATTCTGGGGTAATGGGTTTACCTTTGTACGAAACAGCTGCATTGTTGCGTGGGCAAGGCTTAAGCGTGCTGTAGACTTAGGCGTTAAATCGCAATTTCGTTATGATGCTGATGAATTAAATTAAAAGAGAAGTCAATTGAGCGAAGAGATATTAATTAATGTAACGCCACAAGAGACGCGCATTGCCATGATGGAAAATGGCGTGATGCAGGAATTGCAAATTGAACGCAGTTCGTCGCTGGGCTTGGTTGGCAACGTATACCGTGGGGTGGTGTGCCGGGTATTGCCAGGCATGCAGTCTGCATTTGTTGAAATAGGCCTGCAGCGGGCGGCATTCTTGCATGCCGGCGATATATTTGAATGCGGCCAGTCCGAAACGCAGTTGCCCATCCAGGCTGTGTTGCATGAAGGTCAGTCTTTAATGGTGCAAGTCATCAAAGAGCCCATAGGCACCAAGGGTGCTAGGTTGACCACCCAAATTAGCATAGCTGGCCGATTTTTGGTGTATCTGCCGCAACAAGAGCACATAGGCGTGTCCCAGCGCATAGAGGATGAGGCGGAGCGCGAGCAATTGAAACAGCGCTTGCTTGGATTGTTGCCAGAGCAGCGTGTCGGTGGCTACATCATACGCACCATGTCTGAAACCGCGACCGATGAAGAGTTGTTGGCTGACATAGATTATTTAACTAAAACTTGGCAGCACATCCTGGCTAAAAGTACCGCCGTGCCTGATCGCACCTTGATTTTTCAGGATTTGAATTTGCCCATGCGCGTGCTACGCGATGTCTTGTCTGCAGAAACGGCAATGGTCCGCATCGACTCCAGTGAAACTTATCAAAAATTAGTCGACTTTGCTAATTTATATGCCCTAGCGGCATTGAATAAATTGGTGCATTATCAGGGTGAGCGGCCCTTATTTGATTTGTACAGCATAGAGCAAGAAATTGAAAAAGCCATGTCGCGCAAGGTCGAGTTGAAATCCGGCGGCTATTTAATTTTCGATCAAACGGAAGCTTTAACCACGGTAGACGTCAATACCGGTAGCTTTGTCAGTGGCAAGAACCTGTCTGACACCATTTTCAAAACCAATTTGGAAGCGGCCCAATCCATTGCTAGGCAATTACGTTTACGCAATTTAGGCGGCATCATTATCATCGATTTTATTGATATGGATGAAGACAGCCAACGTGAAGCAGTATTGGACGAGTTGCAAAAAGCTGTGACGCGCGATCGTGCCCGCACCGGCGTGAATGGATTTACGCCTTTGGGATTGGTAGAAATGACGCGTAAGCGTACTCGTGAAAGCTTGGCGCACGTGCTGTGTGAGACCTGTGCCAGTTGCAAAGGGCGCGGCGAAATAAAGACTGCTCAGACCGTTTGCTACGAGATTTTACGAGAGTTATTAAGGGAGGCGCGGCAATTTAATGCCAGAGAACTTAGGGTGCTGGCAGCGCCGAAAGTAATAGACATGCTGCTGGATGAGGAGTCGCAAAGTTTGGCCAATTTATCCGACTTTATCGGCAAACAGATTTCCTTGCAGGTGGAAGCCAATTACAGTCAAGAATCGTTTGATATTATTTTGATGTAAGGCAACTTAGCTGCCAGTTGAGCTAGGCTGCTGATGAAATTTGGCTGGGCGCAGTAGCGGTCGTCTGCGTGGCATCTTCTAAAGAAGGTTGACAGGCTGTGGCTGACTATAGATTAGCCAATAAATGGTTTTCTAAAGGCATGAGTAGGGTGGCCAAGATCAATTGTGCACCGATGACAAAAATCAGTGGGCTGATATCGATGTGCCCTATGGGTCGAATAAATAGGCGCATCTTAGTCAGTATGGGTGCGGTTAGGGAGTCTAATAATGGAGCTAATGCGGTGAGGGGATTGAGCCAACTTAACACCGCTTGCAATAAGACCGCATACAAAAAAATTGTCAGGCTGATATTCATTACCCCCACCATGGCTAAGCCTAAAAGGCTAGGCCATATTTGGCTGCCGGCGACGATTAAGGGGAAGTCTTTTAACCACAAAGTCAGACTAAATAAGGTCAGTTGGCTTAGGTAGGCTAACAGCAGGGTCGATAGGTCTACTCTACTAAGACCAAAGTTTTTAAAAACACTCAAGATGTGGCGGGTGGGTTTAACCGCGAATTGACTTAAGACTAGCACCCATTCCGCAGCGGGGTTTTGGAAAGACACTTTGCACAATTGAAAATAAAAGCGCAATAAAAACAGTGCGCTTAATAAGCTCAGCAAGGTGTGTACTAAGAACAACAGGGCATTAAGCAGCAAGCTCGTCCCCTAGTGTTTTGGATTTCTTAGCGGCGGCGGTGGCTGCGGCCAAAATAATGGTTTTAATGTGGGCGGATTCTAAACTGAGTATGCCTTGTTCGGTAGTGCCGCCTTTAGAGGTGACCTGCACACGCAACGCCTTTATGTCGGCTTTGGCCTCCTTAGCCAGCAAGCTGGCGCCAGTGAACGTTTCCAGGACTAAATGTTTCGCCTCTTCTGGAGTGAGGCCAAGTTCTATAGCAGCATCTTGTAAGGCTTCGATTAGATAAAACACATAGGCTGGGCCGCTACCAGATATGGCGGTGACGGCATCCATTTTCCCCTCATTGTCTAACCACAGGATGCTGCCTACCGCTTGCAGTATGCTGCTTCCTTGCTCACGCTGCGCCGCATTAACGCTAGGCATGGCGTACAGCGCAGACACGCCGGCTTGAATCTGCGCGGGCGTGTTGGGCATGGCTCGGACGATGGCTTGGTGACCGTTTAGCCAGCGACCTAGATCGGTGGTGCGTATGCCGGC
>CALQUO020000052.1 GCA_943333775.2 Methylotenera oryzisoli | reverse complement strand
CCAGCGCGACATTCAGTGTTTGCATTTGGAATCGCTTCAGTTTTATTCGGGGGCGTTGCTTTAATTAATTGTTCAATTTGCTGGCAAATATCCAATGCCGATTGCACACCGGTGTCCACTATGAAGTCGGCCATTTCGGTGTAAATGGGGTGGCGAACCTGATGCAATTGCTCTATTTTATTTTTGATGTTGCCCCCTTGCAACAGCGGCCTAGTTTTATCGTTACGGGTGCGGTGCCAAAGGTCATGAACGTTAGCACGCAAATAAATAATGCTGCCGTGTTTTTTTAGCATGTCGCGATTCTCAGGCGCCAATACCGCGCCGCCGCCTGTAGCCATCACTATGTTGTTCAATTCACACAAACTTTGAATGGCCGCTGTTTCCCGTTTACGAAAACCCGCTTCGCCTTCTAGCTCGAATATCAAGGGGATTTTTACGCCGGTTTTACGTTCAACTTCGTGATCGGAATCGTAAAAATCCATGCCTAACTGCTTAGCAATCAAGCGGCCTATGGTGGTTTTACCAGCACCCATTAAGCCTACAAAGAAAATATTTTTCAAATTCGCCACCCAGTCTATCGCATAAGAAAATGCCTAAAACCAATCCAATTGGCATTTTATGATAATCCTTATGCTCTGTCAGTTATTAATAATTCTCTGGGAAGTTTTTAGCTTTTTATCAGCAAGCAAAGACATAGCCATTTATAATGGCTGAATATTTTTCATATAAGACATTAAGCAAAACATGACTCCTACAAAATGGTGGCACTATGTTATTTTGGTAGCGGTGGTAGCAGGCTTGTCGGTCACGGCGTTGATAGCCATTGCCGCGGCCTTAATCTATCCAGCCTTGCCTGATCTGGATGCGCTAATCGATTACCAACCCAAGCTGCCCTTGAGGGTTTACACCGAGGAAGGCGCCTTAATTGCCGAATTTGGTGAAGAGCGCCGCGCCTACATCAAAATTGAAAATGTGCCAAAAAATATGAAAGACGCGGTCTTGGCGATTGAAGACCGACGCTTTTACCAACACGGTGGCATCGATGCCAAAGGCGTATTGCGCGCCATAAAAAATAATGTCACTGGTCGCGCCCACGAAGGCGCCAGCACCATCACCATGCAAGTGGCGAAAAACTTTTTCACCTCGCCCAACGGCAGACGTAATATCGTCACCAAAGTCAACGAAGCTTTATTGGCAGTGAAAATTGAACACAATTTATCCAAAGACCAAATTCTTGAGCTGTACATCAACCAAATCTATTTAGGCCAACGCGCCTACGGGTTTGCCGCCGCCTCACAAATGTATTACGGCAAGCCGCTCAACAAATTGAATTTAGCCGAAGCAGCCCTGTTGGCTGGTCTCCCTAAAGCACCGTCTAACTACAATCCGTTTATTAATCCTAAGCGAGCCATCACCCGTCAACACGAAGTCTTACGAGATATGCAGCGCTATGGCTTTATTAGCGAAAAAGTTTATAAAAAGGCATTAAAACAACCATTGCGTTTTAAAGCTTCCAAGCAATCACGTGACGTATCGGCTGAGTACGTGGCTGAAATTGTGCGCGAACAACTGTATGCCCAATACCAAGACGACATTTATTCCAGCGGCATCAAGGTCTACACCACCATTCAAAAAGTCAGCCAAGAAGCGGCCAATGTGGCTGTGCGTGAAGGCGTCATGAATTACGACTTACGCCACGGCTACCGTGGCCCGGAAAAAACCTTGGATTTGGCCAAGCTCTTGGAAGAGGATGAAAATGCCTTGGCCTCCGCTTTGGACGACCTCGATACGGTGAACGGTTTTGAGCCTGCTCTGATCACATCCATCTCGCCTAAGGGCGTGCAAGTGAACAGAAAAAATGGTGAATACCTGACCATCAGCGGCAGTGGCTTGGCCTTCGTTGAAAAAATGCTGCACGACAAGGACCCAGCGAAGCGCCGCCTAAAACCGGGGGCAGTGGTACGTATCGTTAAACAAGGGGAAGGTTGGCATATCGCCCAACTGCCACAAGTGGAAGCGGCGCTGGTCGCCTTGGACCCAGAAAACGGTGCCATCCGCGCTTTAGTTGGCGGCTTTGACTTTAACCAAAATAAATACAACCACGTCACCCAAGCCAGACGTCAACCTGGCTCAAGCTTTAAACCGTTTGTTTATTCGGCCGCACTGGAAAAAGGCTACACGCCTGCCACGGTGATGGAAGACGCCCCCTTAAACTTTAGCGCTAGCCAAACTGGCAACAAAGCTTGGTCGCCACAAAATTACGAAAACACCTTTGAGGGAGCCATGAGCTTAAGAAAAGCCCTGGCGCATTCGGTTAACACGGTGGCCATCCGTTTGCTGCATGACATAGGTCCAAGCTACGCGCAAAATTACATTACCCGTTTTGGCTTTGCAGCCGACGACCACCCGCCTTATCTAACCATGGCATTAGGCGCCGGCTCAACCACGCCCATGCAAATGGCCGGCGCCTATGCGGTGTTTGCCAATGGCGGATACCGCGTGAAACCCAATCTCATCACTAAAATTGTTGACCATAACGGCAAGGTGCTAGTCAGAAATAAATTCACCCAAGCGGGCAATGGCGCGGCGCGTGTGATCGACGCGCGCAATGCCTTCATCATGAATTCCATGCTGCAAAGCGTTATTGAAAACGGCACGGCCATGCGCGCTTTAAACTTAGGTCGCAGTGATTTGGCAGGCAAAACAGGCACCACCAACGAGCACATTGATGCCTGGTTTGCTGGATACAGCCCAAGGCAAGTGGCGGTGGCCTGGATAGGCTTCGATAAACCGCGGCCCATGGGCTCGGGTGAAACCGGCGCAGGTGCCGCCCTGCCCATGTGGATAAGCTACATGTCAGGCGCCTTGCGTGGTGTGCCGGAAGAAGCAATGTGGATGCCCGATGGCGTCGATGCGGTGAGCGTGCATGCCGACAATGCCGACCGGGTGGAGTATTTCTATCATGAAAACTTGCCTAATACGCCTACGCCAAGCCCGGCCGCGCTCACCGCTCCGGTGGCCGAGCCCAACGTCCTGAACCAAGCCCAGCAAGTGCTGCAACCTGCTGCCCGTTAAGCCAATGCGTAATTATCATGGCCAAAGAAAACTTACAACAACTGCGGCAAGTCATTGCCCAACAAGCTGCCAGAATGATGGCCGAAGACGGCATCTCCGATTTTGCCTACGCAAAGAAAAAAGCCGGCCGCCAATTTAATGCCATAGATAATTTGTCCTTGCCCTCCAATGCTGAAATAGAGGAAGAATTAAGACTGTATAACCAGCTTTTTTTAAGCGAGGCACAACCGGAAAATTTACTGATCTTGCGCAAAAATGCGCTGTTTACTATGCAATTATTAGAAAAATTCAATCCGCATCTGACTGGCCCAGTGTTAGATGGCACGGCGGGTTTAGGATCGGCAACGCACATTCATTTATTTGCCGATAGCCTAAAAGAAGTGGAGATGTTTTTGCTCAACCAAGGCATCCCATTTGAAACTAATGAAAAATCGTATCGGGTGAGTAACGAGGGCAAACGCGATAAAAAAGCCGGGCCTATAAAAAAAGTGCCGGTGTTTTCATTGGAAACCGAAGCCGGTGAAATCAAGCTTAGTGTGTTTGATGTGGATGAAATTCGGGTCGCCACCCGCCGCGCCGCCGATGGCAGTAACGCCGAGCGTGCCAACATCAGTGAGGTGATGGCTTTAGTTTAAGGTCCTGAAGTTAAGGACCGGATCGATTACTTGGTGCTTAACCAACGCGCTGCATCGAGCGCATAGTAAGTCAAAATGCCATCGGCCCCCGCCCGTTTAAAGGCCAAAAGGCTTTCCATGACGCAGGCTTGCTCATCCAACCAACCATTTTGCGCCGCCGCTTTGAGCATGGCGTATTCGCCACTGACTTGGTAGGCAAAGGTTGGCACGCCAAATTCGTCTTTCACCCGACGCACGACGTCTAAATACGGCATGCCCGGTTTGACCATGACCATGTCTGCGCCTTCTGAAATATCCAAGGCCACTTCTTGCATGGCTTCGTCGCTGTTAGCCGGATCCATTTGGTAGGTGTATTTATTCGCCGAGCCTAAGTTGCTGGCTGAACCGACGGCATCGCGAAATGGCCCATAAAAAGCCGACGCATATTTAGCCGAATAGGCCAGTATTTTAGTGTGGATGTGAGCTGCACTTTCCAAGGCCTCACGGATTTGGCCGACGCGTCCGTCCATCATGTCGCTAGGCGCGACGATGTCGGCGCCGGCATCGGCATGCGACAAGGCTTGCTTGACCAAGACCTCTATGGTCTCGTCGTTTAAGACGTAACCCTCTTTATCAATCAAGCCGTCTTGGCCGTGCGTAGTGAACGGATCCAATGCCACATCGGTAATCACGCCTAGCTGCGGGTAAGCCGCTTTGAGTGCGCGCACCGCACGTTGTGCTAAGCCTTCTGGGTTATAGGCTTCAGCCGCGTCCAAGCTCTTGAATGCACTGTCGACCACGGGAAATAAAGCCATGGCCGGTATGCCCAATTGCACGCATTCTGCCGCAGTTTTAAGCAGCAAATCGATGCTTACACGTTGCACGCCAGGCATGGAGGCTACTGCCTCGCTGCGCTTGCTGCCATCTAAGACAAACACCGGGTAGATTAAATCGTCTGCCGTTAATGTGTTTTCACGCATCATGCGACGAGAAAAATCGTCTTTTCGCATACGGCGTGGTCTAGCGTAAGGGTAACTCATGTTCGTTCCTTTTTATATTCAGCAAAAAACGGCTGAGCCATCAGGCAAACACCCTGGCTAATTCCGCCCCCGGGTCATCTTGTCGCATAAAGGCCTCCCCCACCAAGAAACCTTGCACCTGGTTATTCATCATGAGCTTCACGTCTTCTGGGGTAAAGATGCCGGATTCCGTCACCACAAAGCGGTCTTCAGGCATGATTTTTAACAGGTCTAAAGTGGTTTGTAAACTGACTTCAAAGGTGCGTAAGTTGCGGTTATTAATGCCTATCAAGGGCGTTTCCAATTGCAAGGCCAAGGCCAATTCGTCGGCATCGTGCACTTCCACTAGCACCGCCATGCCAAGCTCGTTTGCCAGCGCTTCTAATTTTTGCATTTGCGCCAATTCTAAGGCCGCCACAATCAGCAAAATGCAATCGGCACCCATGGCACGCGCTTCAAACACTTGGTATTCATCGATGATGAAATCTTTGCGCAACACCGGCAGTGTGCACGCGGCACGCGCTTGTTTTAAGTAAGCTGCCGAGCCCTGAAAATACTGCTCGTCGGTCAACACCGACAAACAGGCGGCACCGGCTTTTTCGTAACTTTTAGCAATCTCGGCCGGTTTAAAATCTTCGCGTATCACGCCCTTAGACGGGCTGGCTTTTTTAATTTCTGCTATCACCGCCGCTTTATTCGCCATGACTTTTTTATGGATGCTGCCGACAAAGTCGCGCGGCTCGCCTTGCGCTTCTGCTTGGGCTTGTAATTGGTCTAAGCTCACGGCCAATTTGCTCGCGGCCACCTCGGTTTTTTTGGTGGCTAAAATTTTATTTAAAATATCGGACATGGTGGGTTCTATGTAATTGGATTCTATGTAATTAAAGTTAAGAGGCTAGCCGGCGGCATACTGTTGAAGTGCGTTTAACTTAGTTAAAGCCAAGCCTTGATCAATGACTTGTGCCGCCTGTTTGATACCGGCGGCCAAACTGTCGGCCAAGCCGGCTACGTAAATAGCAGCTCCAGCGTTGAGTAACACGATGTCGCGCGCGGCACCCAGCTCGCCGTTCAACACGGCCAATATCATGGCTTTGGATTGCTCGGCGTTGTCGATTTGTATGCTGGCCAGTTGGTGCACCGGCAAACCAAATTGCGCTGGGTTAATGGTGTATTCGCTGACTTGGCCATTTTTTAATTCGGCCACGTGACTGTCGCCAGTAAAGGAAATTTCGTCCATGCCGTCGGCACCGCACACCACTAAGACGTGCTCGCTGCCTAATTGCTGCAACACATGCGCCAATTTAGCGGTCAAGGCCGGCGAAAACACGCCCATGATTTGGCGTTTAGCATTGGCCGGATTGGTCAGTGGCCCTAGCAAATTAAATAGTGTGCGCACACCCAATTCACGGCGAACCGGGGCCGCATGCTTCATGGCGCTGTGGTGGTTAGGGGCAAACATAAAGCCTATGCCTATTTCTTCCACCGCATTGGCCACTTGCGCAGGCGTTAAATTTACATTGACGCCTAAGGCTTCCAAAACATCGGCACTGCCGCAGCTAGACGATACAGAACGGCCACCGTGCTTGGCCACTTTTGCCCCCGCGGCCGCCGCCACTAAGGCGCTAACCGTGGATACATTAAAGGTTTGTATGCCGTCACCGCCGGTGCCGCAGGTATCTATTAAATGGGGACTCGCTTGGGTGGCTACCTTAGTCGACAATTCGCGCATGACGCTTGCTGCCGCGGCAATCTCGTCCACGCTTTCGCCTTTGATTCGTAGTGCCACTAAGATCGCAGCCATTTGCGCGTGCGTCAACTCCCCGGACATCACTTGCCGCATCAAGGCCTGCATCTGGGTAAAGCTCAAGTCTTGGCCGTTGATGAGTTGATTTAAGGTGGGTGCAAATGCCATGTTTACGCTTTCAGGAAGTTCTGTAAGAGCGCGTGACCGTGCTCAGTCAATATCGATTCCGGATGGAATTGCACGCCTTCCACGCTCAAGGTCTTATGGCGCACGCCCATGATTTCACCGTCTTCGGTCCAGGCGGTGATTTCTAGGCAATCGGGCAAGCTGGCTTTTTCTATCACCAAGGAATGGTAACGCGTAGCGGTATAAGGGTTAGGCAAACCGCTGAACACACCAATATTGTGGTGGTAAATTAATGAGGTTTTGCCGTGCATTAATTGCTTGGCGTGCACTATTTTTCCACCGAAGGCTTGGCCTATACTTTGGTGGCCTAAGCAAACGCCGAGCAATGGAATTTTGCCAGCAAATTCTTTTATTAAGGGCACGCTAATGCCGGCTTCATTGGGGGTGCAGGGGCCAGGTGAAACCACAATGTGGGTGGGCTTGAGGGCCGCCACTTTAGCTAAATCAATTTCATCGTTACGGTAAACCTGCACGTCTTGCCCCAACTCGCCTAAATACTGCACCAAGTTGTAGGTGAAGGAATCGTAATTATCTATCATCAGTAACATTGTTTTTCACCGTTTTCT
>CALQUO020000051.1 GCA_943333775.2 Methylotenera oryzisoli | reverse complement strand
CTTTCATGTCGTTAAAAGGATTCACCGGTGATAGGCGCAATCCGACTCGATCGGCACCCGCCACAGCCACCACGGCTGCCGTTACTTCTAATAACAAGCGGCTGCGGTTTGCAAAACTGCCACCGTAGTTATCGCTGCGCTGATTGCTGCCATCACGCAGAAATTGGTCTAATAAATAGCCATTGGCTGCATGAATCTCCACGCCGTCAAAGCCAGCAGCTAAAGCATTTTTGGTCGCTTGCACATAATCATCAACTATGGCTGGCAATTCACTGGCTTGCAGTGCGCGAGGCGTGACGTAATCAACCAAGCCTTGATAGGTGAAAGCCTTGCCGGCTGGCTTAATGGCTGAAGGCGCAACAGGCGTGGCGTTATCTGGCAACAAACTAGTGTGCGAGATACGCCCCACATGCCAAAGCTGCATGACGATCTTACCGCCCTTAGCATGCACGGCATCGCAAACCTTACGCCAAGCGGCCACCTGCGCATCGGTATAAATGCCCGGCAATGCCGGGTAACCGTGTGCCATTAATGAGATAGGCGTGGCTTCGGTTATGATCAAACCGGCGCTGGCGCGTTGCTCGTAATAGGTGACGTTCATGGCTTGAGGCAAACCGCCCTCGGCTGGCCTATTCCTGGTTAATGGTGCCATCACCATGCGATTTTTTAGCGCTATCGCACCTAAATTAACCGGGCTAAATAAATCCAATGCCATGTGTTTCCTTAATGAATAATGAGTTAAAGGCCTAAGGCCTTGATTGGTTAACGCAAAGAGACGATGGCTTCAATTTCGACTAACACGTCACGTGGCAATTTAGCCACCTGTACGGTTGAGCGAGCTGGCGTGTGACCCGCAAAGGCCTCACCGTAGATCTTGTTCATGGCAATGAAATCGTCTAAATTTTTTAAAAATACGGTGGTTTTTACCACTTTTGACAGGTCGGCACCCGCCGCTTCAATGACGGCTTTTAAATTCCCTAGCACTTGCTGAGTCTGCGCGACGATGTCGCCATCGTTCAAACTGCCATCCGGCCTAAGGGCAATTTGTCCAGAAGTGAATAATAAATCACCGACCACCATGGCTTGTGAGTATGGGCCTATTGCGGCCGGTGCGTTAGGAGTTTGAATAACGTGCATAGCTAACCTTAGAGTAAAAGAAATTAAATATTGGCTGGATCAAAATAATCAAAATGGGCACGCTTAACGTTGCAAAAAAGCTCATAGGCTATGGTGCCGGCGCTTTGCGCCACCAAGTTGGCCGAGACCTGCTTACCCCATAATTCAACATGACTGTGTATGCCGGCTGATGGAATAGCAGTTAAATCAACATAAAGCATGTCCATGGAAACGCGTCCTAACAATTGTGTCATATTACCGTCCACGGCTATCGGGGTTCCGGTCTTGGCTGATCTTGGGTAGCCATCCGCGTAACCGCAGGCCACCACACCAACCCGCATAGCTTGCTCAGCCTGGTATAGGCTACCGTAGCCGATGGCATCGCCTTTTTCCAGATGCCGCAATGCGATGATGCGTGAGCTAAACTGCATCACCGGCTCTAAAACAGGGGCTTGGTTGGAGGCGATGATGGGATGGGTGCCATACAACATAATGCCCGGCCTAGACCAATGCTCATGGTTATGGAGGGTTTGCTGCAATTGAGGCCAGGCCAACAAGGCGGCAGAATTGGCTAAACTGCTAGCATGACATGGCGCTAATTCAGACAAGGTGCTCTGAAAAAGCGCGGCTTGTTGATTGCTGTGATCGGAATCGAGATTGTCAGCATTAGCCAAGTGCGTCATCGGCACTATGCCAGCCACATTTTTATGACCGCTTAATTGCTGGTAAGCATGTTGGTAATCCTTAGGCGAGAAGCCTAATCGATGCATGCCGCTGTCAATTTTGATCCAAACTTGCAGTGCGTAAGGTAGGCTAGCAGCCAGCAATGCATCCACTTGCCATTGGGCATGCAAGACTAGCCATAAGTCTTGCTCGGCTATGCACTTCAACTCGTCTACCTCAAAAAAACCTTCTAATAACAATATCGGCTGCTTCACTCCTGCATCACGAAGTTGCATGGCCTCTTCTAAACTAGACACGGCAAAACCGTCTGCTTCATTGCTTAGCGCACGTGCACAATGCACAGCACCGTGTCCGTAGGCATTGGCTTTGATCACCGCCATGGCTTTACCAGGCCACAGCGCTTTTGCCGCACGATAATTGTGCCTAAAAGCATCTAAGCGTATTTGGACTATGGTGGGACGCGACATGTTTTGGAAGTGGGTAGCTAGGCTAGTTAAGGTTTGATAGCTTGTTATTGTAGCGACTTCCGACCCATAACCCAAGCGACAAAAGTGATCCTAATAAGAAGCCCGCGCGCATAAAAAAGGCTTACAGCATGTTGACTGTAAGCCATGATTTATATTGGTCGGGACAGCAAGATTCGAACTTGCGACCCCTAGTCCCCCAGACTAGTACGCTACCAGGCTGCGCTATGCCCCGAACAGATGTTATGGCAAGCCACAACAGGGGGCCATTATAACGCAAAAGCCGGAGCGCATTAAAACAGCAAGGGAAATAAGCTTAATTTAATTGCGTGCGCAACAACTGGATAATGGCTTGCAGCTCTGACTTCGCATGCGAAAAATTATAGGCAGGAACACCTTCATCGGCGCTGGCTAACAAATCTAACTGAGCCCCAACTTGATTTGCTTGAGATTTACTGCTGTCTGTCTCAGCACCCTCTAAGCGATTACGCGCACCGCTAATGGTGAAGCCTTGCTCGTACAACAACTCGCGTATGCGGCGAATTAGCAATACTTCATGGTGCTGATAATAACGGCGATTACCGCGACGTTTGACCGGTTTAAGTTGAGTAAACTCCTGCTCCCAATAACGCAGTACGTGCGGCTTAACACCACAAAGCTCACTGACTTCACCGATGGTAAAGTAGCGCTTGGCGGGGATAGGTGGCAACTGCAATTTTGGCACTGGCTCACTCATGCTGCATCTTCTCACTTAACACGTAAATGGATAATCCATTAATCCAAACTCAATCAAGAGGCGGACTTTTTAATTCTGGTAGTTGGTCTCAACCTTGGCTTTTAGTTTTTGGCTGGCGTGGAAAGTCACCACGCGGCGCGCAGAAATAGGAATCTCTTCGCCTGTTTTTGGATTGCGCCCGGGGCGCTCTGATTTTTTACGCAGTTCAAAATTACCAAAACCGGATAATTTAACGCTGTCGCCCGCTTCTAAAGCGATACGCACTTCTTCAAAAAAGGCCTCAACCATGTCTTTTGCTTCACGCTTATTTAAACCAACTTGCTCGTAAAGCAAATCCGCAAGTTCAGCTTTTGTTAAGGTCATACCCTACTCCCATTCATTGCCAGCCTTTTTTAGGCTTAATTTCTAATTTGTAACGCACTTAAACTATAAAAAACAGCCCGCCTTAGCGAGCTAATTAATGTGTTAATTTCTCAGTGTTGCATTGCACTCATTTTGCAATAATTTTAGCAAATATGCCATGACGGCATCTGCATCGCTATCTGTTAATGTTTTTTGAGTATCGTGCATAAGTACTGATAAAGCAAGGCTTTTTTTGTTTTCAGCTACACCCTGGCCTTGGTAAATATCAAATAAGGCCACGTCCATCAGCATGGGAATGGCGGCTTTTTTAATAGCAGCCATGATGGCGCTAACAGGCATGCTTTCATCCACAACTACCGCCAAATCGCGTCGCACCGGCAACAATTTAGAGACATCTTGATAAGCCGGAATGCGGCGATTCAATATGGCATCCACGTCTAACTCAAACAAAAAAGTGCTTTTATTTAAATTGTAATGCTGCTGCCATTTTGGGTGCAGTTTACCTAACCAACCTATCGGTTTGCCATCCTGCAGGATGCGGGCAGTTTGACCTGGGTGCAAGGCGCTGTGCTCAGCTTTTTCATAACTAAGCGGCAATAAAGCCGAGGCGTCGCTAAGCAAGGCATCAACGTGGGCTTTAATTTCAAAGAAATCCACATCGTCTGCTGCTACAGCCCATTGCTCAGGTTTTGCACTGCCGTAGGCTAAGCCCGCAATGCGCGTTGTTTCAGTAAATGATGTTTGCTGCGCAGTTGCATAATGGTAGCTTGCGCCTAATTCAAAAAGCATGGCTCGGTCTTGTTTGCGATTTAGATTATAAACCAAGCTATCCAATAAACCGCCCCATAAACTACTGCGCATCACGCTTAGGTTGCTAGCAATCGGGTTTTTAAGTTTTATGGGCCTAGGGTTGGCCAGCAAGTCGGTCTCCCAAGCTTCATCAACAAAGCTGTAGTTCACCAATTCTTGGTAACCAGCGGCAACCATGCGATCGCGTAATATGGCTTGATGGGCACGCGCTTCTGGCGCTTCTAGCATGCTTAATCTCGCAACCGGGGCTTTCGCTGGAATGTGATCGTAGCCGTGCAGGCGAGCAATTTCTTCAATCAGATCTTCTTCTATGTTGATATCAAAGCGGTAGCTAGGCGGCACCACAGTGAACACGCTTTGCTCTAAGGAGTAAGTAAAGCCTAATTGCGTTAACAATTGCGCGACTTTATCCTCAGAAAATGGAATGCCCAACACTGAAATCAAACGACTTAAGCGCAGTTTAACCGGCCGCCTGCTTGGGAGTTCGCCTAGACACTCGGATACCTCACCGGCTTTGCCGCCGCACAACTGTTTAATCAATTGCGTAGCGTATTCCAAAGCCAGACGAGTGTTGGCAAAATCCACACCGCGCTCAAAGCGATAGGATGAATCGGTACTTAAACCCAATCTACGTGCCTTACCGGCAATCACCGTTGGCGTAAAATAGGCGCTCTCCAGAAACACAGCGGTACTGGCCTCGTCGACTGAGGTAGATTGACCACCCATAATGCCGGCTAAGGCAATCGCCCCGCTGCCATCGGCTATCACTAGGTCATCGCTTTTTAGGCTAACTTCTTGCTCATTTAATAAACGTAAGCTTTCGTTTTTTTGCGCAAAACGCACGGTGATGTCGCCACTTAACTTATTGGCGTCAAAAGCGTGCATGGGTTGCCCTAACGCTAGCAAGACATAGTTGGTCACGTCAACCAGCACATTAATGCTGCGCAAACCACTGCGCTCTAGCCGCTTTACCATCCATGCCGGCGTGCTCACCTTGGCATTCACACCCGTTATAAGGCGACCGCAATAACGTGGGCAAGCTGGCTGCTCCGAAACCAAGACATTTAAGCTATCTGCCGTGTCGCTGGGCTCCGATTTAATTTCTTCAAAGCAAGTAGCAGCGCCAGTAATGGCAGCCACATCACGCGCAATCCCAGTCAAGCTCAAGCAATCGCTGCGGTTGGGAGTCAACTTAAGTGTAAGCAAGTGATCGTCTAGATCTAAATATTGACGTATATCCTGGCCTACGGGCGCTAGGCTATCTAGTTCTAGTAAACCAGTGGCCTCAGCCGTCAAACCAAGTTCCTTGGATGAACACATCATGCCAAATGACTCGACGCCACGCACTTTGGCTTGCTTGATATCAATGCCAGGTAATTGCGCACCGACCAAAGCACAGGGGGCGACTAGGCCGGTGCGGGCGTTGGCTGCACCGCAAACGATTTGTATGGGTTGCGCCAAACCTACATCAACCGAACAGACTTGCAAGCGGTCGGCATCCGGGTGTTTTTCCACACTGACTATCTTGGCCACCACGACCTTGGTGAATGGCGCAGCCACTGACTGCATATCCTCCACCTCTAGCCCGGCCATGGTCAAGGCATGACTGAGTGCCTGACTGTCCAAATCCGTACCGACCAGACTGCGTAACCAATTTTCTGAAAACTGCATAATGCTTTTTAACCTTAACTGAGGGGTGAATTAACGCTAGCTCGCCTTATTTAAACTGGCTTAAAAAACGCAAATCATTATTAAAGAAATGGCGTAAATCGTTCACGCCATAACGCAACATGGTTAAGCGCTCTACGCCTAGACCAAATGCAAAACCGCGGTATTTTTCGCTGTCTATATTGACGTGTTTAAACACTTCCGGGTGCACCATGCCGCAACCGCCTATCTCTAACCAGCCGCCATTCCAGCTCATATCCATTTCAGCTGAGGGCTCAGTAAACGGGAAAAAAGACGGGCGAAAACGCACGGTTAAATCGTCACGCTCAAAGAATTTTTGCAGGAAGTCTTGCACCACGCCTTTTAAATTAGCAAAGCTGATGTCTTCGTCTACCCATAAGCCTTCAACCTGATGAAACATAGGTGAATGGGTGGCATCCGAATCAACGCGGTAAACACGACCAGGTGCAATGATTTTTAGTGGTGGGGTTTTATGGGTCTTAAGCGCATTTTCCATATAACGAATTTGTACGGGTGATGTGTGCGTACGTAACACGTTTGCTTCATCGATATAAAAGGTGTCGTGCATGGCACGCGCTGGATGGTCTTCGGGGATGTTGAGCGCCGTAAAGTTATAAAAATCGGTTTCGATTTCCGGACCGGTCGCCACTTCAAAACCAATCGAATGAAACAATTGCTCTATGCGTTGTAGGGTAAGCGTCACTGGATGCAAGCCCCCAGTCGATTGCGCACGGGCTGGGAGACTTACGTCTATGGATTCTTGGGCTAATTGTTTGGCTTGCTCAGCGTTAAGCAAGGCTTCACGCCGTGATGTCAGCGCCGATTCTACGGCCTGCTTGACTACATTAATGGCCGCGCCAGCCGCGGGTCGTTCCTCGTTACTCAGTTTACCCAAAGCTTTTAAGGCGTCGGTCAGCAAACCGGTTTTACCTAGGTATTTGGCCTTAGCAATTTCCAGCTCGTTCATGTTGGCGCTGGCAGCAAAATCCGATTGCGCTTGCGGAATTAAATGGCTTAAATCTGTCATGTAAATGGGGATCTTTAATAAACTGGTTTTTTATTTAAGTGCATAATTTTACAGCAAAAAAAAGAGGCCTAAGCCTCTTTTTCTACTTATTTTTTAAATAAGTTTGCTTACTAAACAGCCAAGGCTTTTTTAGCCATTTCAACAAACTGAGCAAATGCCGTTTTGTCGAATACTGCTAAGTCAGCCAATACTTTACGATCCACTTCCACTGCGGCTTTTTTCAAGCCATTCATGAAGCGGCTGTAAGTTAAACCACACTCACGTGCACCGGCATTAATACGGGCAATCCATAATGTGCGGAATTGACGTTTTTTCTGTCTACGGTCACGGTATGCGTATTGACCAGCTTTCATTACCGCTTGCTTGGCAACACGGTAAACGTTTTTACGACGACCGCGATAACCTTTAGCGGCTTTTAATACTTTCTTGTGTCTTGCGCGAGCGATGACACCACGTTTTACTCTAGGCATATCGGTCTCCTTATCGTGTAGGCATCATTGCGCGAACGCGTTTGACGTCTGTTGCTGAGATGATCGCCGTGCCGCGTAGTTTACGCTTT
>CALQUO020000050.1 GCA_943333775.2 Methylotenera oryzisoli | reverse complement strand
CGCCTCACAAAAACAAGGAAAACCCAGCATGCCGGTTAAATTAACTGCCCCACAAGCCAGCACCTTATTGCCTGTGCGCGGCGTTAAATTAGGTTACGCCGAGGCGAATATACGCAAAGCGCAACGCAAGGACTTGTTGGTTATAACCTTGGCCGAAGGCAGCGCGGTATCCGGGGTGTTTACGCAAAATCAATTTTGTGCGGCTCCGGTTACGCTGTGCAAATCCCACTTGGCGGCCAAGCAGGGCATACGCGCCTTAATGGTTAATACCGGTTGCGCGAACGCAGGTACGGGCGAGCAGGGCATGCAAGCCGCCCAACAAAGCTGCGCTGCCTTGGCCGATTTATTGGACTTGAATGCCGAGCAAATCTTACCCTTTTCGACCGGTGTTATTTTAGAGCCTTTGCCAGTGGATAAGTTGATCTCCGGCTTGCCGACGGCGATTGCTAATTTGAATGAAAACAATTGGTTAGCGGCGGCAGAAGCCATCATGACCACCGACATCGTGGCTAAGGCCACGTCTCGCCGCTTGCTGATAGACGGCCAGGCCGTGACCATCACCGGTATGAGTAAAGGCTCGGGCATGATACACCCCAACATGGCCACCATGCTGGGCTACATCGCTACCGATGCAGTGGTGAGTCAAGCCGCGCTGGATGCCATCATTCATCACGCCGTCAATAAATCCTTTAACTGCATCACCGTGGATGGCGACACCTCGACCAATGATAGCTTGATTATGCTGGCCAGCCAACAAGCCGGCCATGCGCAAATTAGCGAAACCAGCCCGCACTTTTTGGCTTTACGCGATGCCATGACTGAGGTGGCGATAGAGTTGGCGCAAGCCATCGTGCGCGATGGCGAAGGCGCGACCAAATTCATGACGGTGCAAATTGACGGCGGCAAAGACGAAGCCGAGTGCCGTAAAGTGGCTTATGCCATTGCCCATTCGCCTTTGATTAAAACGGCGTTTTTTGCTTCTGACCCAAATTTAGGCCGAATTTTGGCGGCCATCGGTTATGCCGGTGTCGACCAACTCGACGTCAACCAACTTAAGCTTTACTTGGGTGATGTGCTGGTGGCAGAGAAAGGCGGTCGGGCCAGCGCATACAGAGAAGAACAGGGTGCCGCAATCATGCAAGAAGCGGAGATTCTAGTGCGCGTGGATTTGGCTAGAGGCGCTGCAAGTTGCACAATCTGGACCTGTGACTTTTCTTACGACTACGTCAAAATCAATGCCGACTACCGTTCCTGATGCGAGTTTAGACTCAGGCAGCTTGACGCGCGCGGCCGTTGGCGTGATACAGCGAGCCGATGGCTGGGTCTTGTTAAACGAGCGGCCATTCGGCAAACCTTGGTCTGGTTATTGGGAGTTTCCCGGCGGCAAAATTGAAGAAAACGAGTCGCCCGAGCAAGCCCTGAAACGCGAATTGCAAGAAGAGCTAGGCATCACGGTCACGCAAGCCTACCCTTGGCTAACCCGTCGCTACGCTTACCCAGCTAAATACCTAGACAATGGCCAATTGGCCAGTGCAGCTAAAACCGTGCAACTGCATTTTTTTGTGGTACCGGCATGGTCGGGTGATCCGAAAAGCATGGAAGGGCAAAAACTCAGTTGGCAGTCAACAAAAGCCGTCAGCGTGTCGCCCTTGTTGCCAGCCAACGCGCCCATTATCGATGCACTTAATCTGCCTCAATTGCATGCCATAAGCAATCTCGCTGAAATGGGCGAACAGGCTTTTTTTCAAGGCCTACAGCGCTCGCTAGATAGCGGATTAGGCCTGCTGCAATTACGTGAAAAGCAGTTGACGGCGTCGGCATTTGCAAGGTTTTTTGAGCGTGTCATGACCATGACAGCGCCTTACGCGACTAGGGTCGTGCTGAATTCACATGGCCCATACGCATGCGGCGATTGGCCGGCGCACGGTATGCATTTTACTGCGCGAGATTTAATGCAATTGTCAGTTAAGCCAGCAGGCATGCTGTGCGGTGCTTCTTGCCATGACGCCAAAGAATTGACCAAAGCGGCGCAATTGGCTTTGGATTACGTGATGTTGTCGCCCGTGCAATCGACCGCCAGTCACCCCGACAGCGACACGTTGGGTTGGTCTGGCTTTAGCCGACTGATTCAGGATTACCCTTTGCCGGTGTACGCCTTAGGTGGCATGCGGCATGAGGATGGGCTGCTGGCTAGAAGCCATGGCGCGCATGGCCTCGCCATGCAACGCGACTGTTGGATTTAGTGACTGGCTGCTGGCGCGTCTTTAACGCTGGCTTTGACGTTTTGTTTAACTAGGCTTTTATTGGCCAATTTAAAGGTCAGCACAAAATTCACGCTGTCACCCACGCGCAAGGGTTTTTTCAAATCAAACAGCATCAAATGAAAGCCACCTGGGCTCAGCTTGTAAGGCTTGCCGGCGCTCAAGTCTAAACTTTCTAACATGCGCATTTTCATAACACCGTTTTCCATGCTCATGCTGTGAATTTCAACGCTTTCGCTGACATCGGCCTTAGCTTCAACCAAACTGGCGTCCTTAATGCTGGTTAAGGTCATGTAAGCCGCACCCGCTGTCGAGCCGGGATTGCTTGGACGCGCCCATGCGTCTTGAATTGTTACTAGCGTGTTTTTGGCAGGGCTTTCTGCTTGGGCAGTCCAACTGCTAAATAGTGCTAATAAAGCCCAGCCTGTTAGGCTAAATGCGGTTAATTTTTTCATAATTTTTACTTTCTCAAGGGTTGTGGTCTGGGTATAATTCGTCTAAATCATCGCTGCTAATCGGCACGGGAATGGCATATTCGCCATTTGCCCATGCACCTAAATCAACCATTTTACAGCGTTCGCTGCAAAACGGCCTAAAGGTATTGTTAGGAGAAAATTCGGCGAGGTTGCCGCATTTTGGGCAAGCGACTAAGCGTTTTTTACTGGGTTCCATGGTGTGTTCGGTATTGATTAATGGGATTTAAGCTTAAGGGCGATCAAGCCTTGGATTTTGGCTGGATTAATAAACGGCCTTATAGGTTACATAAGATCAGCGAGAAGCTGACGTCTTGTTCGTATTTTTGCAATTTTTGCCCATCATCAAGTTGATTAAAACGGATGTTGATGGCGTATTTATTGGCGCTCACTTCCGGAAAGCAAGTTAACTCATCGTCCAATACCACGCGCAACATCTGCGCTGGTTTGGCTCCGGCCAACATTTGTTGATAAGCGCCGTTGCCGGCAACCAGTTTGCTGCTCACACCACTGCCACGCAGTATGCGTAAGATAATGCCTATGGCTGCGTGCATGGGTAACAAGGGTTTTAGCCATGCAGTGAAATCGGCTGCGCGACGGGCTTCGTCTAATCCCAACCAATAGTGGTAAGACGGCACATCAAATTCGCAAACACCACCAGGAATGCCGGCGCGTTGTTTAATGCTCATCAACCATTCGTTAGCGCGCAAGCTTTGGCCTAATTTATTGGTTTCGGCATGCAAGCCTTCGGCGGATTGGTCAATTTCGCTCAGTATTTTATTCAGGGTGTTGGCCGCAATGGCTGGATTGCCAACCAAGGTGCTCATGGCCACTTTTTGTCTTTCTAATTCTTGTAATAAATCCAGCTTTAATTCGGAACGGTCTACCACGTCTAAAATTTGCAATAGCGTGATGAGGGCGCAGTGATGGTGGTGTTTGTGGCCAGCTTCTATGTTATGCAGAAGCTTGGCGAACAAATCCTCTACGCGAAGTAAGGTGCGTATGCGTTCGTTAAAAGGGTAGTCGAAGCTAGGCATAATGAGTTTCAGGTATGGTCAGCTAAACAACACAATAATCGTCATGAATGAACACAAAGATAAGTTGACATGGATTATTGAATTTATTTGTTAACTATGCAAGTTTTAATGATTTTTTTATGAATCAGGCCGACTTTTTCCTGCAAGGCCGCTAGGCTGCCCTGGTTGTCTATGACCTCATCTGCGCCGTCGAGACGCTGGGCTCGGCTCACTTGCGCCTGCATGACAGCTTGTACACTCGCTGCCGTACTGCCATTGCGTTGCATGGCGCGCTCAATTTGCAAGACCTCAGGGCAGTCTATGACCAAGACTTTATCCGCCAAATCTTGGTAGCGTGTGCTTTCAAAATAAAGGGGAATCACTAAAATTTGGTAGGAGGCAGCGCTATTTTTAGCGTTTTCTTTAAGCTGTTGCTTAGCCGTTTCGTATATAGCCGGGTGCATCAAGCTTTCTAATTTTTGGCGCTGCTCGGGATGGGCAAATACCTGAGCGCCTAATTTTGCTCTATCCAAATTGCCATCGGCTAGCAAAAACTCCGTGCCAAATAGCAACTGAATTTGCGCTAACAAAGCTTGGCCTTTGGCCGTTAATTGATGGGCAATGGCATCAACGTCGACCACCGGCACGCCCAGGGCGGCAAATTGCTTGGCCGCTTCGCTTTTGCCCGATCCTATGCCACCTGTTAACACCACGACTTGCATGGGCTAACCCAGATAAAGCCGCGTGATTTGCGGACCGAAAAACAGCGCAACCAGTCCGGCGATGGCTAAAAATGGGCCAAATGGCATAGCGCTATCGCACCCACGCCGACCACTTAATATCAGTGCGATGCCAACGGCGGCACCCAATAAGGATGACAGCAACAGAATAGCTGGTAGCATTTGCCAGCCATACCAAGCGCCCAATGTGGCCAGTAATTTAAAGTCGCCGTAACCCATGCCTTCTTTGCCGGTGCAAAGTTTAAATAGCCAATAGATAGACCAAAGCAGCAAATAACCTGCCGCGGCACCGATTACCGCACTATTAAGATCGCTAAAGCCTAGGTTTAAATTAAACAGCAAGCCCAGCCAGAGTAGCGGCAGAGTTAAACTGTCAGGCAGCAATTGCGTATCGAAATCAATAAAAGTCAGCGTAATTAAACCTAAACATAAAAGCCAGGCAAAGAAAGTCAGGCTGCTGTAGCCAAACTGCCAACTGACTAAAGCCATCAACGCGGCCGATAACAACTCCACCAAGGGGTAACGCGGGCTGATTGTCTTGGCGCAATGGCGGCAGCGCCCCTTTAATAGTAAGTAGCTGAGCAAGGGGATGTTGTCGCCTGCGCTGATAGTCTGTTGGCAATGTGGGCAGGATGAGCGTGGGCGCATCAAGTTGTATGGAGTGGCCGCTTGAGCGGTTTGGCCTTGCATGGCTAGGCAATCGGCTTGCCAATCGCGCTCCATCATTTTTGGCAAACGGTAAATCAGCACATTTAAAAAACTACCCAATAGCAAACCAAGTAACAAGGTTAATCCTATCAATAAGCTGCTGTTTTGTTGCAGGGATAGCGAGATATCAGCGAACACGGTTGGCATGAACATCCTTAAGGTAAGCTAAAAACGACGGCTGATTTGGCTGCAAGATTAAACAGCCTGCATCATCGCATTATCGCTGCTTTGTGGCAACATCAGCCGCTAGGCTGGAAGCCGCTATGGCGCGTAAAGGCCGTATAAAAAATGCAGGCAGCCACTTGAAAGCTGAAAAAACGGCCGCATAAACAGCAATGAAATTGCCGGCGCTCACGGTATAATAATGCAACAGCAAAGTAGGAATAAACATGACAGATAAGCAGCAACAAAACAGCATCGCGGTGCCTTCAGCCGAATTGCATAGGCCAGAGTGGGACGAGCCTATTATTTGTCGCGTCGAAGTGGATTTGCCGGCCTGGTTAGCGCAGTTAACTGGCGGCCGTGATTGGGAAGTCTATTCCGAAGAGGAAGAAGAGAATTGCGTTAGCTTTGCCTTAAGGCAGGGCTCTAAACTTAGCCCTAAGTTAGCGGAAGTGACCTTGTACCATAATGGTTATGCCATTGTGGACGTGGACGGTCGCTTTTTGTTTGATGGTTCATTAACCTCGGGTGCAAATGAATGCGCGCATCTAACTTACTACCACGCTGACAGTGGTGAAAAAATCACCCTCAATTAAGCCTTTGCAGGCCTTAACTAGCTAATGCTTTCTGGCTATGGCAAAGTCGGCCAAAGCCAACAATGCTTGCTTGTGAGGCGAGTCATTAAAGTGCGCTAAACAATCGCAAGCGGCTTGGGCTTCTGCGCTGGCCAATTGTATTACGTAAGCTTGCGCGCCTGTACGTTCTACTGCATTCAATACGGTGTCTAAATCCGCCAAGCCGCCGTGTTCTATGGCCAGTTTGATGGCGGCGCTTTCCTTGGCATTGCCATGGCGCATGGCGAACAGCAGGGGGAGGGTAGGCTTACCCTCACTTAAGTCGTCCCCTATGTTCTTGCCTATTTCTTGTGCATCGCCGCTTAAATCCAAGACGTCGTCTATTAATTGAAAGGCCGTGCCTATGTGCATGCCGTATTGTCCAAGGGCTTTTTCATCACTGGCGCTGGCCTGACTAATGATGGCGCCAAGTTGCGCCGATGCTTCAAATAACTTAGCGGTTTTGTAACGAATCACTTGCAGGTAATCGGCGTCGGTTAGGTCGGCATTGTGCACGTTCAGTAATTGCAGTACCTCCCCCTCGGCTATGGTGTTGGTGGCGTGGCTTAATATTTCCATCACGCGCATATTTTGCACCGCTACCATCATTTGAAAAGCGCGCGAATAGACGAAGTCGCCCACCAGCACGCTGGCTGGGTTGCCGAATACCGCGTTGGCGGTATGCTTACCGCGTCGTTTAGATGATTCGTCCACCACGTCATCGTGTAGCAAGGTAGCGGTATGAATGAATTCCACCACGGCAGCCAGTTGGTGGTGTTCGGCCTTAACTTTGCCAAATAAGCCGGCCGCCAATAACACCAACATTGGGCGTAAGCGTTTCCCGCCACTGTTAATAATGTAGTGCGCGACTTGGTTGACCAGCGTTACCTCGGAATGCAGCGCATGCTCAATCACGCCATACACCGCCTCGATGTCGCTTGCTATGCAAGCTTGTATGGAGGCTAAGGCGGGATTTTTTGTACGATTTGGCTGGGCGTTAGTCATGCTATGTATTAAGGTGTGTAGGCTTTAAAAATTAAGCCCGCATTTTAACACAGGCGTAATTGGTTTTATGCCTGCGCAAAGAACTTATCGATTAAAATAGGCGGAGCAAAAGGCGCTGAATCTTTTTTAGATTAGCTTGCGATTAGGATTTGCTTTGCTACATTATTTGCGTATAATGCCGAGTTCTTCAGAAAGCGTATTTTAAGGCTCAATCATGTATGCAGTAATTAAAACTGGTGGTAAACAATATCGCGTCAATGCAGGCGAGCGATTAAAAGTTGAAAAATTAGAAGTTGAAGTTGGCGGTTCGGTTACGCTGGATCAAATTTTAATGGTTTCAGACGGCACGACAACAACCATAGGTTCACCTATTATTAATGGTGCAACGGTTACAGCTACAGTGCTTGCGCACGGTCGTGGTGACAAGGTGATGATTTTTAAATTCCGTCGCCGTAAACATTATCGTAAAACACAAGGCCACCGCCAAAGTTTTACAGAGATTCAAATTGG
>CALQUO020000049.1 GCA_943333775.2 Methylotenera oryzisoli | reverse complement strand
GTCTTGGGCGATGACAGTGGCGTAACCGGTATGCGTCTAAAAAACGTCAATGATGGCAGCACTAAAGACATTGCCTTAATGGGCGTGTTCATTGCCATTGGTCACAAACCCAACACCGATATTTTTGCCGGCCAACTGGACATGGAAGGTGGCTACATCGTGACGCAAATGGGTCGAGCTGGCAATGCCACGGCCACCAGTGTGCTTGGTGTTTTTGCCGCGGGCGACGTGCAAGACCACATCTACCGACAAGCCATTACCAGTGCAGGCAGCGGTTGCATGGCAGCCTTGGATGCAGAACGCTATTTAGACCACTTAAAGTAAGTGCCTATGGGCGAATTAAGTATCGTCAATAAATTAAGTATATGGGTAGTACAGTGGCTCAATCAGACGACGACTCAGCGGAATTATTCTCACTTGCGGTGCAAGACGTTAGGCCGCTGAGCGTGCCTGAGCGTGCCGTCCACCAAGCCAAAAAACCTAAGCCCATTCCTAAGCAATTCCTGCGCGACGAACAACAAGCCTTGGTGGACTCATTGTCTGACCATTACATCCCTGCCTACGAATTGGAAACGGGAGAAGAGCTGCTGTATTTACGTGATGGCCACACCCCAGACATCTTAAGAAAACTACGTAAAGGCAAATGGGTGGTGCAAGCTCACGTTGATTTGCATGGCTTAATCAGTGACGAGGCAAGGTTACTGGTCTCTAACTTCATCAGCGATTGTAAAAAACGTGGCCTACGCTGCGTGCGCATCGTGCACGGCAAGGGCTTGGGCTCACGCAATCGCGAACCCATACTCAAGCATAAATTGCGTGGTTGGTTGATGCAAAAAGACGAGGTAATCGCCTACGCAGAAGCAAAAAAACAAGACGGTGGCAGCGGCGCCGTGATTGTCTTACTTAAGGCCTAGGAGCCTATTCCCCTAAGAAACCGCCGCTTTGGTGGGCCCACAAGCTGGCATACAAACCCTTATTGGCCAGCAAAGTGCGGTGCGTGCCCTCTTCAACAATGCGACCTTGATCTAACACAATCAACCTATCCATAGCGGCGATGGTGGACAGACGATGGGCAATGGCCACCACGGTTTTTCCTTGCATGAGGGTATACAAGCTGGCTTGTATGGCCTGTTCCACTTCAGAATCCAAGGCACTGGTGGCTTCATCGAGCAGCAATATGGGCGCGTCTTTAAGCATCACGCGGGCGATGGCAATGCGCTGACGTTGCCCGCCAGACAGCTTAACACCTCGCTCGCCGACGTGCGCATCGTAAGCCTTTCGCCCTTTGGCATCAACCAAGCCCATAATAAAATCGTGCGCTTCAGCGCGCTTCGCCGCCGTCAACATGTCGGCTTCGTTGGCATTTGGCCTGCCGTATAAAATATTGTCACGCACACTGCGATGCAGCAGGGAAGTGTCTTGCGTGACCATGCCTATCTGACTTCGTAAGCTGTTTTGCTTGACCTTTTTAATGTCTTGCCCATCAATTAAAATGCGGCCATATTCCACGTCATAAAACCGCAGTAATAAATTCACCACGGTGGATTTGCCCGCCCCTGAACGGCCTACCAAACCAACCTTCTCGCCGGGCTGGATGTTGACATTCAATCCCTGTAGCACAGGCTTAGGGCCACCATAAGAAAAATCCAAGTTTTCAAAATCAATGCGCCCGGCACTAACCTGCAAGTCTTGCGCACCTTCACTATCGCCGATCTGCTGGCTAATCGACAAGGTGTTAACGCCGTCTTGCGCGGTTCCTATCTGCTCATACAAGCTGGTCATCTCCCACATCACCCAATGCGAAATACCGTTTAAACGCAGCGCCATGGCTGTGACGGCAGCCACCCCACCGACGCTCACTTCGCCCCGACTCCACAACAGCAAAGCCACGCCACTGGTGGCAATAATTAACAACATATTTAGCACATGGTTCATCAATTCCACACCAGACACATAGCGCATTTGCGCATGCACGGTGTGCAAAAATTCCTGCATGGCAGATTTGGCGTAAGCGGCCTCACGGCCAGCATGGGAAAAGAGTTTAACGGTGCTGATGTTGGTGTAGGCGTCGGTAATGCGCCCAGTCATCAAAGAGCGTGCGTCGGCTTGCGTTTGCGACACCTTGGCCAAGCGCGGTACAAAATAACTTAAGGAACCTAAGTAACACACCACCCAAACTAAAAATGGCAGCATCACCGTGCTATTAAAATGCCCGACGACCGCCACCATAGTGACAAAGTAAATGGTCACGAAGACCAAGATATCGGCCACGATAAAACAAATATCACGCACGGCCAAAGCGGTTTGCATAACCTTCGCCGACACCCGTCCAGCGAATTCGTCTTGGAAGAAATGCATGCTCTGACTGAGCATCAGCCTATGGAAATGCCAACGCAAACGCATAGGGAAGTTGCCGGCTAAGGTTTGATGCTTAATCAAGGTTTGCATGGCAATCAGCAAAGGACTGAGCAACAACAAGGTGAGCAAGATTAAAAGGTGCTCGTGCTGGGTGCTCCAGAAACTCTCTGGTGAACTCTTACCCAACCAATCCACCACTTTACCCATGGCGGCAAACAACAAGGCCTCAAAGCCGCCAATGAGTGCGGTAAACAAGGTCATGCTCAATATAAATAGCCGCGAGCCACTGGTGCAGGCCCAAACAAAAGGCCACAGCGCTTTTGGCGGCGAGTCTATTTCTTTATCAGGAAACGGATTTAATTGTTTTTCGAACCAAGCGAGCATGGTGATTAGACTTAACTGTACGCGAACCGGTAAATAAGATGGGTGGGCGTAATCAGAGCAAGCTTAAGCTTGCGCGATCAAGCATACCGCTTCCGCCGCGATGCCTTCACCACGGCCGGTAAAGCCTAGTTTCTCCGTGGTGGTGGCTTTAACATTGATCGCATCCAAGCTAACCTGGCAGTCCGCGGCTATCAAAGCGCGCATTTGCATCGTATGCGGCGACAACTTAGGCAGCTCGCAAATCACCGTGCTGTCTATGTTCACCACCTTATATCCACGCTCATGCAGCAAGGCCAACACGTGGCGCAGCAATTGTCTGGAATCGATGTCCTTAAAGCGCGCATCCGTAGGCGGAAAATGCTGACCGATGTCGCCCAAGGCAGCGGCACCCAACAAAGCATCGCATATGGCATGCAGCAACACATCGGCATCGGAATGCCCATCCAAACCTTTGGCATAAGGCACGTTCACACCGCCTATGATGCAGGGGCGCCCTACCACTAAGGCATGCACATCAAAACCGTGTCCTATACGCATCGTTTTATCCTCAATTGGCCGTTTATGGATTGCTATTTAATAAAGCACTCAGCACCGCTAAATCCTGCGGGTATGTTACCTTCAGGTTGCGCAACTCGCCGTTTACCAGCTTGGGTTTTAAGCCCATTGCCTCAATCGCTTCAGCTTCATCGGTGGCAGCACCTTTAAAATCCGTTAAGGCAGTTTTAAGTGTGCCATACCTAAACATTTGCGGGGTTTGTGCTTGCCATAGATCCGTGCGAGGCATCGTAGCAGCCACGTATTGCTCGCTGTCGGCGCGCTTTAAGGTGTCGGCTAAAGGCAGTGCCAATAAGCCGCCCACGGCGTCGTTTTCTAAGCTGTTAATCAACTGACTCAACAAGACATTGCTTAAGCCTGGACGGGCCGCATCGTGAACCAAGATCCAATCGTCCTCATCGGCTTGGCTAGCAATCGCATGCAGGCCATTAAGCACGCTCATGGCACGGGTTTCACCACCGCAATGGTGCACTTGCGCCTTGCTGCTTAAATTCAAATAGGTGCTGCGCCAATGCGTGTCACCTTCACTTAAGATGATGTGTATGCTGTTAATTTTAGTGGCTTGATCAAACACCTTAATTACATGTTGAATAAGCGATTTGCCGTTTAAGCGCAAGTATTGTTTGGGCGCTTCAGCGCCCATGCGACTGCCGCTCCCGGCAGCGGGGATGATGACGTGAAAACGCGGCATCGTTTAATTAAAGACCAGACTAGACATGACTGAATTTTAACATAGGCCAGCGCTTAATTTAGCGCGTAAATGGCCGGCAAATTGCGCCACCAGCCATAGGCATCCATGCCGCAACCGAACACGTAGCGATTGGGCACCGTAAGCCCAACAAAATCAGCCTGCATGGGCTTGGTATGCGGCAAACTCTTTTCCACCAAGACCGCCGTCAATACGGTTTTAGCCCCAAGGGCCAAGCAGCGTTCCTTAATGGCCAATAAGGTAATGCCTTCGTCCAAGATGTCATCCAGCAGCAAGACCGTGCGGCCAGTTAAATCCATTTTAGCTTGAGCCTGCCAGCTTAATTCAGTCCCAGCGGTGTTGTTTTGATAACGGCTGGCATGCACGTAATCCAAGTGCAATGGAAAGGCCAAACGCCCCAACAATTGCCCAGAGAAAAACAAGCCACCGGTCATGATGCACATGACCACCGGTTCGGCCTCCGCCAAGGCAGCCGTTAGCTCCTGTGCGATACGGCTAATGGCCGCATCGACGGCATCCGCACTGTGTAAGCAGTCGGCTTGGGCTAATAAGGCAGATGGGGAGTGGCTAGTGGTCATCAGAAATCGTTATTGGTTACGCATGAAATCGGCCACGCCATAGAGTTGCTCGGCCAATTTAGTCATCAAGGCATCGTCCATGCCCTGCAGGTGCATGGCCCGTATCATGCAATACATCCATTGATCGCGGGCTGATTCATCGATGGCAAAGGGCAAATGGCGTTTCCGCAACATAGGGTGACCGTAGCGTTCTATGTAGAGTTGCGGGCCACCGGTCCAGCCCACTAAAAACATAAACAATTTCTCACGGGCAGAGGTTAAATCGGCCGCGTGCATGGCTCGTATCGGAGACGCTTTAGGATCGGTGTCCATGACATCATAAAATGCTTCCACCAAGGCGCGGATTTTGATGGCGCCAGCCATCTCGCCACCTAACAACTCGAAAAATGTGGCTTTCGCGCTACCCGCTTCTTGTATCTCATTTACCATACTTGGCGATTCTTTAAATTGGTTTTTGCAGGATAGGCTAGGCGCGAATGGCAACAACACAAAGGCAGACACACATCTTTACTACCATCAGACTTAAACCGCTACCGGCTTAACCAAGCTAGCTGACAATTTAGCTCGCTCGCGCGCCTCGGTGACATCGCGCCCGGTGGCTAAAGCCACACCCATGCGGCGCTTCACAAAGGATTCCGGCTTACCAAACAAGCGTAGGTCGCTATTGGGCACAGCCAAGGCGGCATCCACCCCAGTAAACAGTAAATTCTTGCTGGCATGGCCACCGTAAATCACGGCACTGGCGCCCGGATTGCTTAAGCTGACGTCCACTGGCAAGCCTAATATGGCGCGTGCATGCAAATCAAATTCACTAAAGCGTTGGCTGCACATGGTCACCATACCGGTATCATGCGGACGCGGGCTCACTTCACTAAACCAAACGCTGTCGCCTTTAATAAACAATTCCACGCCAAATAAACCCAAGCCGCCTAGGCTATCGGTGACCGCTTTGGCGATGCGCTTAGACTCCGCCAAAGCCCCCGCTGTCATGGCTTGCGGTTGCCAGCTTTCCACGTAATCGCCCTTTTCTTGCACGTGGCCTATGGGCTCACAGAAATAGGTGGCTATCTCGCCTGCGGCATTCTTTGCGCGCACGGTAAGCAAGGTAATTTCGTAATCGAAGGCAATTTGCCCTTCAACGATCACCACACCTTGGTTAACACGACCGCCGCTAGCAGCATAGTCCCATGCGATTTTCACTTCCGAGGCTTGGGTAATGCGCGATTGGCCTTTTCCTGAAGACGACATGGTAGGTTTGATGAAACACGGGTAGCCTATGCCCGCATCAATGGCGGCTTGCAATTCCGCTTCGCTGTGAGCAAAGGCATAAGGCGAGGTGGGCAAGCCCAATTCTTCAGCAGCCAAACGGCGTATACCCTCTCGGTTCATGGTCAATTGCACGGCTTTAACAGTAGGAATCACGGTGGCCATGCCAGCCGCTTCTATATCTGCCAAGGTGGCGGTATTAAGCGCTTCGATTTCCGGCACGATGAGGTGTGGCTTCTCTTTGAAGATCAGGGCTCGTAGGGCTTCATCGTCGGTCATGTCTATGGTGTAGGAACGGTGTGCAACTTGTTGGCCGGGGGCATTTTCGTAGCGATCAACGGCAATCACTTCCACCCCTAATCGCTGCAACGCAATGATGACTTCCTTACCAAGTTCGCCGCTGCCAAGCAGCATGACGCGTGTGGCATTAGGGCTTAATGGGGTACCAATTTGCATGGGATGCATTCCGTTTTGAATTGATGTCATCATACCATGCACCGATGGTGCCGTCATTGCTGATAAGCCTGGGTATTAGCCAAGAGCAGGCTGTGAGCGCACCAAAGCTACTCGGGTATTTTAGTGCTAATTTGGTATTTATCCATACGGTAACGCATGGTCATGCGGGTAATGCCCAGCTTGCGCGCTGCTTCTGAAACATTGTTGCGGCTGTCTGTTAGCACCTTGAGTAAGATGGCTTTTTCGGTTTCATATAAAGTCGCTTGGCCCGCCACCTGCGCCAAGGCTTCACTGTTAGATGGGCCACCCACTACTAAATCAGCGCCGCTAATCAAGCTGTTATGGCACAGCAACATGGCCCGAGTGACCTGGTGCTTGAGCTCACGCACGTTCCCCAGCCAAGCATAATCGCTAAGCGTCGCAATGGCGTCAGCAGAAAAGGTGGGCGCAGCCAAGCCATAGCGTTTTGCGGTTTGGTTGGCAAAGTGCCGAGCCAACAACAAGGCATCGCCAGCTCGCTCACGCAAGGGCGGCATGCTTATGCTCATGACATTCAAACGATAATACAAATCTTGCCTAAAGCGCCCTTGCAAGGACATCTGGTGCAAATCGCGGTTGGTGGCGGCGATGAATCGCGCCGGCACTGGGCGTTCCTTGGTTGAGCCTAGGCGTCGCACCATGCGGCGCTCTAGCACATTCAGCAACTTAGCTTGCAAGCTTAAAGGCAGCTCCCCGATTTCGTCCAAAAATAAGGTGCCCTCTTCGGCTGCTTCGATTAAGCCAGGGCGACTGGAGACAGCGCCAGTAAAAGCACCCTTTTCGTGACCAAATAACTCGCTTTCCATGAGTTCGGCCGGCAAGGACGCGCAATCTATGTGTACAAAAGGCTTGTCCTTATTCGGACATGACGCATGCAGCCACCTGGCCGCCACATCCTTACCGGTGCCGGTTTCGCCACTAATTAACACCGTTGGCGGCACCACGTCGTCGGCCACGAACTGGGCAATGCGCTTAATTTGGCCTTTGATATTTTCCATGGCCAGGCTTTCACCCAGCATTTCCACGCCTTCTACGGCATGCGCATTGCGTTGACGTGAATAATCCAAACTGTTGCTTTGCAACGTAGCAGCTTCCACCTTTTGCACCGACAGCAACAACTCTTCTAAGTCTATGGGCTTTTTAAGGTAGTCAACCGCACCCTGTTTGATAGCATGCACAGCATCGCTGATC
>CALQUO020000048.1 GCA_943333775.2 Methylotenera oryzisoli | reverse complement strand
TTGTCATAAATTTAAGTGTAAGCACTTGTTTTCTGAGGTCAACATAAACCAAACCACCACGTTAAATTGTAAACGGATAAATCCATTCACAACAAGGTAATGGCGTCTATGCCAACTTGCCTCAACCACAAGCACCCACACTTATCAGTTGTTAAATTGTTAAAGAACTAAGGACCGAAAAAACAGCGTTTTCTACAGTCATTCGCTAGCGCTTTGCGTTAACGAGGTGCGCATTATACAGACCTTTTAAGACCCGTCAATGATAAAGTTGATTTGTTTCGCGTTTATTATTGATTTAATGTGGCTACCGATTTTGCCGGCTTGCATCGCTGTTTTTTAGCGAAGCCGCGCATTTTACATTAGCGAGGCGTTTGGTCAAGGCATAAACGCCAGAGTTACAAAATTGTTACATTTGCGAATTTACGCTTGCCTACTTGAGCAACAACGCTTTGGCCTTTAGCTAATTGCAACTGCCTGTCGCTGACTTTTTCGCTGTCGATTTTGACGCCGCCCTGCTCCATGGAGCGATAGGCTTCCGAGGTGCTTTCTACTAGGCCGGCCATTTTAAGTAGCTGAGCTATGCCTATACTGTCGCCTTCGATAGTCAAGCTGACCTCGGGTACGTCATCGGGGATGCCGCCTTTGGCCCTGGTTTGAAAATCGGTAAGGGCTTTTTCTGCATCGGCGACGCTGTGGAAGCGGGCGACAATTTCTTGGGCAAACTGCACTTTAATGTCACGTGGATTTTGACCGGCCGCCACGTCCTTCTTCCATTTGTCGATGCCTTCCAATGAAGCAAAAGACAGCAGATCAATATAACGCCACATCAACTCATCTGAAATGGACATGATTTTGGCGAATATCACTTCCGGCGCTTCGGCTATGCCTATGTAATTGCCTAAAGATTTAGACATCTTATTCACGCCATCCAAGCCTTCTAGCAAAGGCATGGTGAGCACACATTGCTGGGCCATGCCGGCTTGTTTTTGCAATTCACGGCCCATCAATAGGTTAAATTTTTGATCGGTGCCGCCCAATTCGACATCGGCTTTTAAAGCCACCGAATCGAAGCCTTGCAACAAGGGGTACAAGAATTCGTGTATTGCAATCGGTTGATTGGATTTGTAGCGCTTAGAAAAATCATCGCGTTCCAACATGCGTGCCACGGTATGGCTAGCGGCCAATTTGAGCATGCCGGCCGCGCCCAACTCGCTCAGCCATTTGGAATTGAACACCACTTCGGTTTGTTCCGGCTTGAGGATTTTAAACACTTGCGCAGTATACGACTTAGCATTTTCTGCAACTTGCTCGGCGGTTAACGGTGGGCGCGTTGCGCTCTTGCCAGTCGGGTCGCCTATCATGCCGGTAAAGTCACCGATTAGAAATAAGACCTGATGCCCTAAATCTTGGAATTGGCGTAATTTATTAATGAGCACGGTATGACCTAGGTGCAGATCCGGCGCGGTTGGATCAAAGCCAGCCTTAATTCTTAAAGGCTGAGCTTTTTTTAACTTTTCTAACAATTCCGCTTCTATTAGCAGCTCGTCTGCACCACGCTTGATGATGGCCAATTGTTGTTTGATATCGGTATTCACGTATTCTTATCCTAAATAAGGAAGGTAAAAACAGGCCTGCTTAAGCTGCATTTAGTTGTTCTAATTGCGTTTTCTGTTACCATCCAATAGCGCATTGTATTAAGCAATTAGGCTGATTGCCCTGTTCTTAATAAGCCGCTATTTTAACGCAAATTGAGGTCTTATTGCCTCATTAGATTAACTTCCAGTCGAACGCATTACCTAAAACACATGACGCGCAAAATTTTCATAGGACTCATGTCTGGCACCAGCCTAGACGGAATCGACGTCGCATTGGTTGGGTTTGAAGATGAAAAACCGCAGCCACTGCTGACGCATTTTTTAGCCTACCCAGCGACACTGCGCAAAACTGTTTTAGCCTTGCAGCACCCCACCGCCAACGAGCTAGAAGAGACCGCGCTAATTAGCAATGCGCTTGCCAAATTGTACGCGCTAGCCATTGAACAATTGTTAGCCAAAGCCCAGCTAAAACCGAGCGACATAACGGCTGTGGGTTGCCATGGTCAAACAATACGGCATAGGCCGGGCTTTAGTGATGGCATAGGCTTCACCATGCAAATAGGCAACGCCGCTTTATTAACGGAACTGTGCCAAATTACCGTGGTGTCAGATTTTAGAAGTCGCGACGTGGCAGCCGGCGGACAAGGTGCGCCCTTGGTGCCTGCTTTTCACCAAGCCGTGTTTGCCGACCAAAGCCTCAATCGGGCCATCATCAATTTAGGCGGCATCGCCAACATCACTTACCTTAGCCGCACAGAAAATTCACTGGGCGCCAAGCAAGATAGCGTGGTTGGTTTCGACTCTGGGCCAGGCAATATACTATTGGATGCTTGGGTCAAACAGCAGCTTGGGCAAGATTACGATGCGAACGGCGCCTGGGCCACCTCTGGGCAAACCATACCCAGCCTGCTAGCGCGCTTATTGCAAGAGGATTTTTTTACGACGCCACCACCCAAGAGCACCGGCCGCGATTTATTTAACCTGACTTGGTTAGCAAACAATCTGCAAGCCGTGGCCTCATTCAACACCGCCATGCCAGCGCAAGACGTGGCCCACACCTTGGTGGATTTAAGTGCGGAATCGGTCTACGCGGCCTTAAAAATGCACTGCCCAGCAGTAGATGAAGTCTACCTTTGCGGCGGTGGTGCGCATAATCAACTTTTATTCAAAAAATTGCAAACTCTGCTTGGCCCTATCCCATGCAAACTGACTGACAGCTTGGGCATAGGCGTGGACTGGGTGGAAGCGATTGCCTTTGCCTGGCTAGCCAAACAATGTTTGGATAAAAAAACCGCTAATCTAACGCCCGTCACTGGTGCAAGCGGTGCGCGAATTTTGGGCGCAATTTATCAGCATTAATCGGGCAAAAGCCAATTAAATCAAGCTTGGACAGTTTTCCCTATGCAAGTAAGCCTGCGATTACAGTATAATTATTTTGACCAAAATAACCTGCAAGAATTCATCTCATGACGAAACTGACTAAAGCCACGATTACTTTCGACAACGGTGCTGCGCCTATTGAATTGCCTATGCTGTCGGGCACCTTGGGCAACGACGTGATAGACATACGCAGCCTAGGTAAGCACGGCGTGTTCACCTATGACCCAGGCTTTATGTCAACGGCGGCCTGCAACTCGGACATCACCTTTATTGATGGGGAAAAAGGCCTGCTTTACTACCGCGGATACCCCATTGAACAACTGGCCGAACATTGTAACTTCATGGAAGTGTCTTATTTGTTGTTGCACGGTGAACTGCCTAATGCCGAGCAAAAACAGCAATTCACCAACACCATAAATGGCAGCACCATGCTACACGATCAGCTTAGCAATATTTTTCGCGGCTTTAGGCGCGATGCCCACCCCATGGCGGTTATGGTTGGGGTGGTGGGTTCCTTGTCGGCGTTTTACTTTGATACCATGGACATTCGCGATGCGAAATGCCGTGAAATTTCCGCGCATCGCCTACTAGCAAAAGTGCCTACCATAGCGGCGTGGAGCTATAAATACAATTTGGGTCAGCCTTTTATGTACCCGCAAAATCATTTAAATTACGCCGAAAACTTCATGCACATGATGTTTGCGACGCCATGCGAAAAATACGTGCCTAACCCAGTCTTAGCCAAAGCCTTTGAACGTATTCTGATTTTGCATGCCGATCACGAGCAAAATGCCTCGACCAGTACTGTGCGTTTAGTTGGCTCCAGTGGAGCCAGCCCATACGCCTGCATTTCGGCCGGCATAGCCTCACTCTGGGGGCCTGCACACGGTGGCGCCAATGAAGCAACGCTGACCATGTTAGAAGAAATTGGCGATGTGTCGCGCATAGGTGAATTTATTAAACGCGCCAAAGATAAAAATGACACCTTCCGTCTTATGGGTTTTGGGCATCGGGTGTATCGCAATATGGATCCACGCGCAAAAATCATGCGTACTACTTGCCATGAAGTATTAGATGCATTGGGCTTGCACGACGACCCCATGTTTAAGCTGGCCATGGAGTTAGAAAAAATCGCACTGGAAGACGACTACTTTGTCTCGCGCAAACTCTATCCGAATGTTGATTTTTATAGTGGTATTGTCATGCGTGCTATGGGTATCCCCAACTCCATGTTTACTGCCATTTTTGCACTGGCTAGAACCGCAGGTTGGATTGCCCAATGGTCAGAAATGGTCTCCGATGAAGAGCTTAAAATTGGCAGGCCCAGACAGTTATACAATGGATGCACTAGGCGTGATCTACTTCCTATAGAACAGCGCTAGAACGACAGACAATAAAAAAGCCAAGCAATGCTTGGCTTTTTTATTGATCGCTCTTTTTAAACTGAAAAAGAAGAGCCGCAACCGCAAGTCGTAGTGGCTTGTGGGTTACGAATGACAAATTGCGAACCTTGCAAACTGTCTTGGTAATCAATTTCCGCACCCATTAAATATTGCAAACTCATGGGATCAATTAATAAAGTCACGCTGTCTTTTTGCACTTGCGTGTCATCCTCGTTCACTTCTTCTTCAAACGTGAAGCCGTATTGAAAGCCTGAGCATCCGCCGCCACTTACAAACACGCGTAGTTTTAGATCCGTCGAACCTTCTTCTTCTATCAACTCTTTTACTTTTTTGGCTGCGTTGTCAGTAAAAACTAATGGGGCAGGCATTTGTTCCATGTCTACTTCTTGCATATCCGTTACAGTATTCATCTCGTACTCCTAAATTTCTAACTATATTCAAGCCACGACTAGTGGCCAACATCTTCCAATACAGGCAGGTGCTCACCCAAATAAACCAGTTTACCCTCTATCACTGCGCCGGTATGCATTTCCAAGGACTTATAATTCACGTCCCCTTTGATGCTGGCTTTGGCTTGCAGTTCAATAAACTGAGCGGCTTTAACATTACCTATGACTTTACCATTGATGACAATTTTTGAGGCTGTCACCGATCCCTCTATGCTACCGTGTTCACTTAAAATAAGTGTGCTGGCTTGATCGACCGGCTCGGTAACATTGCCTTTAATCTGGCCATCCACGCGCAAGCCGCCGGAAAAATGGATGTCACCCTCAACTCGGGTATCGGCACTAATTAGGGTATCAATGCTATTTTGTACCCTATTACTTTTCTTAAAAAACATAGTTTATTCCTATTTTAATTACTTAAGCTTAATTTTTTGCATGCTTAACGCGCTATTACCTAGAGCGCTTCTTATTACTCCGCATGTTTTTTATAAAACAATAAGTCTTTTTTATCCTTCATGTTTTAATCTTGCACAAGATTTAACTCTTTATCAAGGGTTACATTGGGCCAGTTGTTCAATTTGCAACTGCCGCTTCAATTGGATGACTTTAGTTTGCAAACTTTGGTTGTCAAAATTAGTCTGCTTTAACTTCTCGGCTATATTTACTTCGGCGGTAATTTACCGGTACGCCAAAAAAAACCGAATCCAATGAATAAAGCCGCCAAAGCCCACTAAAAATAGCATGGCCGCTATGAGCGAACCGCCACTTGTTTAGAGGTTAAGCCAAAATACCTACGAATTTTTCTTCTTACTGGTTTCATGGATGAGACGACCAAACTACGGTAACAGCGGCACAACGGCCAAGCCGTTGTTCTCAGGCAAGTCAAACATGATGTTCATGTTTTGTATGGCTTGCCCCGCCGCCCCTTTAACCAAGTTATCTTGTACCACAACCAGGGTCAAATAACCCGCATCCGATTGTTTATGCAGTGCAATTCGAATTTGATTAGAGCCCCTGACCGAGCGCGTTTCCGGTAACACCCCAGCTGGCAACACATCGACAAAACGCTCGTGCTGATAGCGTTTTTCAAACAGCGCTTGCAAATCCAAAGACTGTGCTGACTCAGACAGTTTAACGTAAAGGGTGGTGAGCATACCCCGTATCATGGGAATTAAATGCGGCACGAATATAAATTGCGGCGCTTGGCCAGCCAAGTGAGTCAGTTGCGCGTGAATTTCCGGATGATGCCTATGGCCACTTAAGCCATAAGCCTTCATGTTATCACTAGATTCTGCGAACAAGGTGGCCACTTCCGCTTTCCTACCTGCACCCGACACACCAGATTTGGCATCGGCGATGATGGGTGCGTTAAGATCAAGCAAGCCTTGCTCCAATAAAGGCGCTAAACCCAGCAAGACCGTAGTTGGGTAACAGCCTGGGTTGCCTATGATGTTGGCCGATTTAATTTTTTCCCGGTACAACTCCGGCAGGCCATACACGGCTTCTTTGAGAAGCGTTGGGCAGCCATGCGGCATCTTGTACCAATGTTCAAACACGGCTGTGTCTTGCAAACGGAAATCAGCCGCCAGGTCGATGACTTTAACCTTGGCATCCAATAAGGCCTGCGCTTGACTCATGGCCACGCCGTGTGGGGTGGCAAAGAACACCACATCGCACTGATCTAAATTGGCTTGCGCTGGGTCAGAAAAACACAAATCCACGTAACCGCGCAAACTAGGAAACATATCGGCAACCGCAAGCCCTGCGTCACCCCTGGAGGTGATGGCGGTGAGGCTGACATTGGGGTGCACGCTTAATAGCCTTAGCAATTCAACACCGGTATAACCGGTACCACCAACGATGCCTATTTTTAATTTTTTATTGCTCACTTTAATCTCGCTCATAGCGCCATGATAACAAATCTTGTTGTCAAACAAACGGCTCCAGTAAAAATTGTCACTAAAATAAAAAAGGCCGCAAACGCGGCCTTTTTTATTCTTAAGCGCTGAATATAAATATTAGCGTTTAGAGAATTGTTTACGACGACGCGCTTTGCGGAAGCCGACTTTTTTACGCTCAACTTCACGGGCATCGCGTGTTACGAACCCAGCGTTTGATAGGGCGCTTTTCAAGTTAGAATCAAAATCGATTAAAGCGCGAGTAATACCGTGACGAACTGCACCGGCTTGGCCAGACTCACCACCGCCAATTACGTTTACCATAATATCGAAACTGCTTAGATTGTTAGTCAACTCCAATGGTTGACGTAAAATCATACGTGCAGTCACGCGAGAGAAATACTCATCAACAGGTTTATCGTTAACAACGATGTTGCCTTTGCCTGTTTTCAAAAACACGCGCGCCACTGAACTTTTGCGGCGGCCTGTACCATAATTATATTTACCGATCATCTTTATACCCTTAGATTTTCAATTCTTGCGGTTGTTGTGCCGCGTGGTCATGCGTGCTGCCTGCATAAACCTTCATTTTTTTGATCATTGCATAACCTAAAGGACCCTTAGGTAACATGCCTTTTACTGCTTTCTCTAAAGCACGGCCTGGGAAACGGTCTTGCATTTTTGCAAAAGTAGTGGTGCTGATGCCGCCTGGATAACCAGAGTGGCTGTGGTAAAGCTTACCGTCTGCTTTGTTACCCGTCACTTTTAATTTGTCGGCATTAATCACAACAATGTAATCACCGGTATCAACGTGAGGCGTATAAATAGTTTTATGTTTACCGCGTAAACGGTGCGCAACTGCGCTGGCTAAACGGCCTAGCACTAGATCCGTGGCATCAACCACAAACCAATCGCGCTTCACTTCATGAGATTTTGCTGAGAAGGTTTTCATTGTCTTATCAATACTATGGCTAAAAAAATTAAGAGGCGGATTTTATGCTGAAGCAAAGCAGTTTGTCAAACATTATGTGCAGCACAAACA
>CALQUO020000047.1 GCA_943333775.2 Methylotenera oryzisoli | reverse complement strand
TTATTTAACGCAAACCACCCTAGCCCGTTATGACGGGGAATTAAGCTTTAATAACCACGCCGAAGGCGGCGTGTTAACCACGGTTAAATTGCCGCTAGCCAAATTAAAGGTCAGCTCATGAACGCCTTTGCCGCAGTTGAGAACCCCACGCTATTGTTGGTCGATGACGACGAGGAATTTTTAAGCGTGCTGGCGCCCGCCATGCATAAACGCGGCTTTTTAGTCAGCACCGCCAACAGTGCCGAAAGCGCTTTTGCGCTGGCCGAGCAAGACCCGCCGGAGTACGCCGTGGTCGACCTCAAAATGGCCGGTAATTCCGGCCTAGTGTTGGTACGCCAACTCGCTAGCTTGCAAGCCGGCACACGCATCGTGGTGTTAACCGGCTACGCCAGCATCAGCACGGCGATTGAGGCGATAAAATTAGGCGCAACGCATTACTTGGCCAAACCGGTGGATGCCGATGAAATTGTCGCCGCCTTTGGCAAACAAAACGGCGACACCGACATCGAACTGGCCACCTCACCGTTATCCGTGGATCGCCTAGAATGGGAACACATACAACGGGTATTGAGTGAACACGACGGCAACATCTCGGCCACCGCCCGTAGCCTAAATATGCACAGGCGCACCCTGCAAAGAAAACTCAGCAAACACCCCATTAAAGAATAAGGAAAACCCCATGGCCGCAGGCAGCTTACTGGCATTATTGGATGACATTGCCTCCATACTCGATGACGTGTCGGTGATTACGCAAGTGGCGGCTAAAAAAACCGCCAGCGTATTAGGCGACGATTTAGCATTGAATGCCCAACAAGTGGCCGGCGTCCACGCCGACCGGGAACTGCCGGTGGTATGGGCTGTGGCAAAAGGCTCGTTTTTAAACAAACTCATCCTGGTGCCCAGCGCGCTGACCATCAGCTACTTTGCTCCAGTCGCCATCTTGCCTTTACTCATGGCCGGCGGCGTGTATTTATGCTTTGAGGGCTTTGAAAAAATTGCCCACAAACTTAGTCATAGCAGCGAAGCGGATAACCATCAAGCGGCCTTAAGCGCTGCGCTGGCGGATGCCAAGGTCGATCTGCTGGCACTGGAAGAAGAAAAAATTAAAGGTGCCATCCGCACCGACTTTATTTTGTCTGCGGAAATCATCGTCATCGCCTTAGGCACTGTCGCTGGCGCGGCATTCAGTCTGCAAGCCACAGTGGTGAGCAGTATCGCCCTATTAATGACAGTCGGCGTTTACGGCCTGGTCGCCGCCATCGTCAAACTGGACGACTTGGGTTTGTATTTGCTGCTAAAAAAAGGCCCAGGGCTATATGGCCAATGCCAACGCAAACTGGGCCAACAATTGCTGGCCTTTGCCCCGCTGTTGATGCGCAGCTTATCCGTCATCGGCACCTTGGCCATGTTCATGGTGGGCGGCAGCATCATAGGTCACGGCTTTCCGCTGTGGCATCATGGCGCCACGCAAATCGTCAGTTGGCTGCTTGCCTTGCCGGCTATGGGCTCGGCACTAGCCCTACTCGCGCCCTTAATCTTGGATGCCTTGCTGGGTTTATTGGTTGGGGGAGTGAGTTTGGTGCTGTTTAAGCTAGGTAAAGCCATCAAGCCAAATATAGGATGGCCTGCAGGCCAATAGGGACGGGCATCACAGCGGCATTGTTTTTGCCGCTTCTACCATTACGTTGCGCTAGACGGGCGTTTAAAGCTGTCTAAAACCAACAAGCCTACACCCAGGCAAATAGCGCTGTCGGCCACATTGAACGCGGGCCAGTATAAGTCTTGGTAATGCAGGCTAATAAAATCCACCACGTAGCCCAGTGTTAGCCTGTCGTATACATTGCCGGCTGCGCCGCCTATGACCAGGGCCAAACTTAAACAAAACAGCTTTTCCGTGCGGTGCTTTTGAATCAAATAACTCATCACCACGATGGCCAACAAGGCGACAGCCGTAAAAAAGGATTTTTGCCAACCGCCGGCCTGCGCTAAAAAGCTAAAAGCCGCGCCTTCGTTGTGGTAACGGACCAAATCAAAATAGGTGTTGATGCTAAAGCTCTCGCCATAAGCAAAAGCCCCTTGAACCAGTTGCTTGGTGTAAAGATCCACGGCTAGCACGACGGCACTTAGGCTGAAATATTTATAGCTAGCGTTCATGCGGCGGTTCCATTCCTACTCGGTGTTTTAATCATTAACATTCCCAGGCGTTTTTCCACCCAGTTTAAGCGTGCTTACGCGACTCGCCTTGGCCAAACAAATTGCTTAGGCAACGACCACAGATTTGCCCGTGTGCATGGTCCACGCCGACGTCGGCGCGGTAATGCCAGCAACGCTCGCATTTTTTATGGGCACTGACTGTGACACTGATTTTTTCCTGACTGCTGTCCACTGCCTTGTAAACGCGCGCGCTGGATGTGATCATGACAAAACGCAAATCGTCACCCAAGCTATTGAGCGCTTCAAAGCTGGCTTCGCTGGCATAAAAATCCAGCTCGGCTTGCAAGGAAGAGCCGACTTGACCGGCGGCGCGCAACACTTCAATTTCCTTAGCAGCCAGTCCACGCGCGACTATGATGGCCTGCCATGCGGCCAAGCGCTCAGCGCTTAATCCGTGTGCCGGCAAGGCATACCAGTAGTCTTCAAAGACGGTTTGCTCTGGGTCCAGCCCTAAAGCCAACCACACTTCGTTAGCAGTAAAACTCAAGATAGGCGCCATCAAACGCATCAAGCATTGCGTGATGTGGTGCAAGGTGGTTTGCGCAGCACGGCGTTCGGCTGAGCTGCTGCCTGCGGTATACAAGCGGTCTTTTAAAATGTCCAGGTAAAAGCCGCCCAAGTCTTCCGAGCAGAAACTGACAAATTTCTGCACCGCTAAATGGAATTCATAGCGCTCGTAATCGGCCAAAACAGCGGTTTGCAAGCTGTGCGTTAAATGCAAGGCATATTGGTCGATTTCCAGCAAGTCGGCCACTGGCATTAAATCTTGTTTGGCATCAAAATCGGCGATATTGGCCAATAAAAACTTCATGGTGTTACGGATACGTCGGTAGCTTTCCGCCACACGTTTCAAGATCTCATCGGAGATGGTCAACTCACCGGAGTAATCGGTGGAGGCGGTCCATAAACGCAAGATGTCGGCACCGTAAGTGTCCATGACTTTTTGCGGGGCGACCACGTTGCCCTTGGATTTACTCATTTTATGGCCGGCGCCGTCCACCACAAAACCGTGGGTCAGCAAAGCAAAAAATGGCGCACGGCCATCAATCGCGCAGCCGGTTAGCAAGCTAGATTGGAACCAACCGCGGTGCTGATCGGAGCCTTCTAAGTACAAATCGGCCGGGTAGCGCAAATCCGCACGGCATTTCAACACGGCGGCGTGAGTGGCGCCGGAGTCAAACCACACGTCTAATGTGTAGGTCACTTTTTTATAATCGGCCGCCTGCTCAGGCGCGTGTTTCGCCAAGAAAGCCGGGCCGTCTAAACTAAACCAAGCTTCTACGCCTTGCGCCTCGACCAATAAGGCTGCTTGTTCTAACAAGGTCCCCGTTTGTGGGTGCGGCTCACCGCTTTCTTTGTGCACAAAAAACGGCATGGGCACGCCCCAATTGCGCTGGCGTGACACGCACCAATCTGGGCGATTTTTAATCATGGCTTCCAATCGGGCGCGACCCCAATGCGGAAAAAAGGCCGTGGCATCGACCGCTTTATTGGCGTAATCGCGCAAGCTAATTTTTTTCGCATCCTGCGCCTGCATGCCAATGAACCACTGATGGGTAGCCAATTGCATCAAAGGCGTTTTGTGCCGCCAGCAATGCGGGAAGCTGTGGTTTAAACGGGCGCTGGCCAACAAACGGCCGCTTTCTTGCATGTGCGCCAAAATCACTTTATTGGCTTCGGCACGGCTCAAACCACGAATGGGCTCCAGCTCGACTAAATCGCTGTTGAAAAAACGACCGTCGCCGCCCATCAGCACGCGCGGTTTTTCATTAGGGAAATTCACGCGCATGACTAGCCAGTCATCGTTACCGTGCGCAGCAGCTGTGTGCACCAAGCCAGTACCGGCTTCGGTCGTGACGTGATCACCGGCAATCACCGGCACCTGTCTGTTGTCAAACGGATGTTGCAGGCTTAAGCCGACCAAATCGGCTCCAAGGCAGTGACCCAACACTTGCGTATCCAGCTCGGCGTAACGGCTCAAGGTGGCCTGCGCTAAATCGTGAGCGAGGATCAACAAGCCACGGCTGGTTTGGATTAAATCGTATTGCAACTGCGCATTGACCGATACCGCTTGGTTAGCCGGCAAGGTCCACGGCGTGGTGGTCCAAATCACGGCCGAGGCTGGCGCGCTAACGGTCACGCCAAAGGCTTTGCCTAATGCGGCCTGATCTTGCACGGCAAAGCCCACGTCTATGGCAGGCGAATTAACGTCTTCGTATTCCACTTCGGCTTCCGCCAAAGCGGAACCGCAATCCACGCACCAATGCACCGGTTTGCTGCCTTGGTATAAAAACCCGTTGTTATAAATCTCGCCCAGCGCGCGCATGATGTCGGCTTCGGTTTTGAAATCCATGGTCAGGTAAGGCTGATCCCAATCGCCCAATACGCCTAAACGGATGAAGTCTTTCTTTTGCCGCGCCACTTGTTCTAAGGCGTACTCGCGGCAAAGCTCGCGAAATTTAGCCGGAGCGATGTCTTTACCGTGGTTTTTTTCCACCACCAACTCTATCGGCAAGCCGTGGCAATCCCAACCCGGCACGTAAGGCGCATCAAAGCCGCTTAGGGTTTTCGCCTTAATGATGATGTCTTTAAGAATTTTATTGACCGCATGGCCGATGTGTATGTCGCCATTGGCGTAGGGTGGGCCATCGTGCAAAATGAATTTAGGCTTACCCTGACGAGCTTGGCGTATGCGTTGATAGAGCTTTCTTTCCGTCCATTCGGCTAACCAAGCCGGCTCGCGTTTAGCTAAATCGCCGCGCATGGGGAAAGCGGTTTCAGGTAAATTTAATGGGTAGGTATTGCCTTGTTTGTTTTGCTCATCAGTCATGTCTAATCTCAAATAAATCTTTCGCCACAGCGACGTCTTTTTCTATCTGCGCTTGCAATGCAGGCAAACCGCTAAATTTCATTTCATCGCGGATTTTATGCAAAAATGCCACGTGCACGTGCTTGCCGTATAAATCCCCCGCAAAATTCAGCACATGCACTTCCAATAACAGCTTGGCTACACCGGCTATGGTGGGCCGCAAACCCAAATTGGCCACCGCCGGCAAACCGTCTAATTCTACCGCATAGACGCCGCTTAGCGCAGGACGCTCGTGCCGCATGTGCACATTGGCCGTTGGAAACCCCAGTTGCCGGCCGCGCTTGGCACCATGCACCACCTTGCCGCTGATGCTGTAAGGCCGACCTAACAGCAAACCCGCTTCTTGCAAATCGCCGCTGGCCAAGGCCTGCCGCACTCGGGTACTAGACACGCGTTGGCAACTCAAATCCACTTGCGGCAAGGTCTGTAAATCAAACTTGGCTGCAATAAAATCCGCCACCGATCCGGCCCGTTGCGCGCCAAATCTAAAATCGTCACCGACTAAAATCGATTTTGCGTTGAGTGAGTCGCGCAATATGCCTTGCATAAATTGCGCGGCGCTTATTTTAGCAAAGGCAGTATTAAAGCGACACACATAACATTGCGCAACGCCGGCTTCGGCAAAATGCTCAAGCTTTTCGCGCATAGAACTGAGTCTGGCCGGTGCCGTGTGCGCAGCAAAAAATTCGCGTGGATGCGGCTCAAAGGTTAATACTGCCGATTGCAAATTTTGCGACTGCGCGCTGGCGACCATGCTGCGCAACAAGGCCTGGTGGCCTAAGTGCATGCCGTCAAAGTTGCCTATGGCCAAGGCGCAAGGCACTTGCTTATACTTAGGAAAATGCCGAAAAACCTGCACTAATGCACAACTCGTCGGATAAAATCACGCGGCCTGAACCCCAGCGCAAACAAGGTGGCAAAATAACTGACCGAGCCCAAGATGACCAATCCCGTGATATAAAGCAAGCGCTGCAGGATACTAAATTGCAACCATGCTGCCGTATCGCCTTTAGCGTAATACAGCACCAAAGCCATCACCAGCAAAGCCAAGCTTAGTTTCACTAAAAAGCTCAGCCAGCCAGGCTGCAGGTGGTAAACGCCGGCTTTGCGTAGATGGTAATAAAGCAAACTGGCATTCAAGCAGGCGCCCAAGCCTATCGCCAGCGCTAACCCAGCATGGTTCAAGTCCAAGCCAAAGACAAACAGTAAATTCATCAACTGGGTCACAACCAAGGTAAACACGCCTATCTTGACCGGCGTCTTAATGTTTTGCCGCGCATAAAAGCCAGGCGCCAAAATTTTGACTAAGATAAGTCCAAGCAAGCCTACGCTATAGGCAATCACAGCTTGCTGGGTCATCAGCACGTCCAAAACAGTAAATTTACCGGAGTGGAACAAGGCCACCACCAATGGCGCGGACAACACTGCTAAGGCCACTGCGGATGGCGCAGCCAATAAAAATGTTAGGCGCAATCCCCAGTCCAATAATTGCGAGTATTCCTCGTGGTCTTGGCTGGCATAGGCTTTGGATAAACTGGGCAGCAATATGGTGCCTAAAGCAACGCCCAACACACCGGATGGAAACTCCATCAATCTATCGGCGTAATACAACCAACTGACGCTGCCGCTGACTAAAAACGAGGCGAAAATGGTATTAATAATCAATGAAATTTGCGCGACCGATACGCCCAACACGGCCGGCCCCATCAATTTCAATATGCGCTTCACGCCTTCGTCGTCACTGCCATCAGGGCTTTTTAGTTCGAACTTAGGCAACAAACCGATTTGCTTAAGAAAAGGGATTTGGAATAGTAATTGCAAGAAGCCACCGAAAAATACCGCCCAAGCCAAGGCCTTAATCGGTTCAGCAAAGCGATCGGCAAAAAACAAGACCGAGCCTATCATGGCGACGTTAAGCCAAACCGGGGTAAACGCCGGTATGCCAAATTTATTGTAAGTGTTGAGCACGCCACCGGCCATGGAGACCAGGGAAATAAAGAAAATATAGGGGAAAGTAATGCGCAGCAATTCCACCGTCAGTTGGATTTTAGCCTGGTCCGCGGTAAAACCAGGTGCAATCACGGTCACGATAAAAGGCGCTGCCAGCATACCTAATAGGGTAACGCCAACCAAAATTAAGCCCATCCAAGTGGCTACTTGATTGATTAAACCGTGGGTTTCAGCAAAAGTGCGCTGGCTTTTGTATTCCGCCAGGATGGGCACAAAGGCTTGACTAAAGGCGCCTTCTGCTGAAATTCGGCGTAATAAATTGGGGATTTTGAATGCGACGATAAAGGCATCGCTGACCATGCCGGCGCCAAACACCCGGGCAATCAGCGTGTCCCTGACAAAACCTAGCATACGCGAGATAAAAGTCATGCTGCCAATTTTGGCGAGGGCGTTAAGTAGATTCATTGGCAGGGCTTTAAAGGCTAATAAAATAGTGAGCTAAACGCATACTTCGAGATTTTAACATGCCAGCCTCTATCAAGCAGTAAATGGCCAGGTAAATGACTGGGATATTTAGCTTATTTTAACTTGCAATACTTTTATAAAATGGCTATCATTCCGGGCTTCGTATTTTGAATAGCTTTTAGGCGACTTTTAGGAAAAAACACAGATGGCAAATACCGCACAAGCAAGAAAACGTGCTCGTCAAGCAGTAAAGCAACGCGCTCACAATGCAAGTTTGCGCTCTACTTTGCGTACCGCGATCAAAAAAATCATTAAAGCAGTGGAAGC
>CALQUO020000046.1 GCA_943333775.2 Methylotenera oryzisoli | reverse complement strand
ACCGTTAAAAAAGCCCGTGATTGGCTGGAGCAAAATGCTTGCGCCTACACCTTTTACGACTTTAAAAAAAATACCCTCAGCGATGCATTGCTGAGCGATTGGATAAGCCAACAACCCTTGGACAAACTCATCAATCGCGCCGGCCTCACATGGCGCAATTTAACTGAAGCCGAAAAAGACAGCGTGCAAGATGCCGCTAAAGCCCGGCAATTAATGTTAGCCAAACCCAGCTTGATTAAACGGCCGGTCTTGATCAAGGATGGCAAAATCGCCTGTTTGGGCTTTACGGAAGCCACTTATAAAGCCTTGCTATGACGACAGCACACAGTAAAACCTTAAGCCTAGCGATAGACTTGCTAAGACGCCAATCCAACACCCCGGAGGATGCCGGCTGCCAAGAACAAATGATAGCCAGATTGGAGCCATTGGGTTTCAAAATCGAGCGCATGCGCTTTGGTCAGGTGGACAACTTGTATGCGCGTCGCGGCACTACTGGCCCATTATTGGTCTTTGCTGGCCACACCGACGTGGTGCCAACAGGCCCGCTGGATAAATGGCACACCCCACCGTTCGAACCGACCATCAAGGATGGCATGCTCTATGCCCGCGGTGCGGCAGACATGAAAACTTCTTTGGCGGCGTTCGTTACCAGCATAGAAGAATTCATTGCTGAAAACCCGAATCACCCTGGCTCCATAGGCTTACTCATCACCTCCGATGAAGAAGGCGTGGCGGTAGACGGTACCATTAAAGTCGTGGAGGCCTTAAAGGCTCGTGGCGAGTTATTTGACTACTGCATAGTCGGCGAGCCGACCAGCAATAAAGTGGTCGGCGACATGATCAAAAACGGCCGCCGTGGTTCACTGTCAGGCAAACTCACAGTAAAAGGCGTGCAAGGTCATATTGCCTACCCGCATTTAGTTAAAAACCCCATCCACCTAGTGGCCCCAGCTATAAAAGAAATGGTGGAAACATTGTGGGATGAGGGCAACGAATACTTCCCGCCTACCTCTTGGCAAATCAGCAACATGAATGGCGGCACCGGCGCGACCAACGTGGTGCCAGGCGAAGTGGAAATCTTGTTTAACTTTAGGTACTGCGCCCTAGTGAACAATGCCGGCAGCACCGAGGCCGGTTTGACCCAGCGCGTGCATGCCATACTAGACAGCCATAAATTGGACTACGATTTGGAGTGGGAGCATTCCCCTTCTTACATCACGCCACGCGGTAATCTAGTCGAAGCCATTAGTGCTGCCATTAGCCAGGCTTATGGCGTATCGCCAGAACTGTCTACCACCGGCGGCACATCCGATGGGCGTTTCATTGCCGACATCTGCCCGCAAGTCATCGAGTTTGGCCCACTCAACGCCACCATACACAAACTAAATGAATGCGTTGCAGTGGCCGACATCGAGCCCTTGAAAGAAACCTACAAATTGACTATGCAAACGCTATTGTCGAATAAGGCTTAAAAAAACCGCCATGAGTAAACAGACACCCCCATCCGAGTTAGTCAGCATACGCGACTGGGTACGCTATGCCGTCAGCCAATTTGAATCCTCCGATATTTTTTACGGCCATGGCACGGACAACGCCTACGATGAAGCCGTTTGGTTAATCATGAGCGGCTTGCATTTACCCATGGATACCTTGGATAACTTCTTTGATGCCAGGCTAACAAATGAGGAATGCAACAAGCTGGCGGCGTTTATTAATCAGCGCATCAAGCAACACACGCCTACCGCTTACTTACTCAAAGAAGCTTGGTTGCAAGGCTTGAAATTTTACGTGGACGAGCGTGTGCTAATCCCGCGCTCATTCATTGCGGAATTACTAAACAACGATTTAAGCCCGTGGATAGAATTTCCTGAAATGGTGGAAAGTGCGGCGGATATTTGTACTGGCAGTGGCTGCTTGGGCGTGTTGCTAGCGGGCAGCTTCCCCAATGCCGCAATCGATGTGATCGACATATCGCAAGACGCAATAGACGTGGCCAACATCAACATTGCTAACTACGGCTTGCAAGATCAAATCAGCGCCATCAAGTCCGATATGTTCAGCGCCTTAAAAGGCAAAAAATATGACCTCATTATTAGCAACCCACCTTACGTTGATGCACCTTCCATGGCGGCCTTGCCGATAGAGTACCAAAATGAACCGCAACTGGCATTAGGCAGCGGCGCGGATGGGCTAGACCACACCCACACCTTACTAGCTGAAGCCGCTCACTACTTGAATGACGGTGGCATACTGATAGTCGAAATCGGCCACAACCGCGACGCCTTAGAGGCGGCCTACCCCAATTTAGTATTCAATTGGCTGGAAGTGTCATCCGGTACCGAATTTGTTTTCTTGCTCACTAAAGAGCAATTGTCTTAAGGTTTTTTATTGCTTTAATTAGCCCTCTTGGCTGCAGTTAAGCCTCACCTCATACACACAGCAGGCCGTCCATTTTGAACACCCCCAATAGTATTAGCTGGCAAGAAGCCGGTAAAACCAAAACCAGTGTATGGCACTCAGAAAATGCAGCGCCGGTTCCTAAAAACATACAATTAGCCGACGACACCATTAAAGCAGACGATGCTTACAAGCTAGCCTGCGAGGGCACGGCATTGTTATGGCGTGGCGATTTTCAAAATGCCAAACTGCTGCTGCAAGCCTTATCACGCCGCATAGACAGACCACGCAAAAAACCTAAGAAAACCGGTGAAACGCTGTTGCAATCGTTTCATTTGCACAGACAAGCGCAATCGCAAAAAGCGCGCATCTTAGGCATGCTGGTTATCGAGTTAAGCGTCGGGTACAACATCCACCTGCGCCGCGCACCCGATGTGAAAGCCGCTTGCGAACATGCCTACGGCACCAGTCACGGCTCCATGGTGGTGTCCTTGCGCGAGATACTGGGTTTAGTTGGCGCTTACGAGTGGCATAAAAACGGTGTCGACATCAGCGTCATCAACAATAAAATCCACCCTAGCTACGGCGTTTTCTCACCGATACGCGGCGAGTACCTAGATTTAGTCGATGTCGCTCCCTTACCCATACCTTGCCGTTTGGCTTTTGACATAGGCACCGGCACCGGCGTGTTGGCGGCCATACTGGCTAACCGCGGCGTGACTAAAATCGTCGCCACCGACAACTCGCATCGCGCATTGGATTGCGCACTGCAAAACGTGACTAGCCTTGGCCTAAAACCTAACGTGACTCTGGTGGAAGCCGACCTTTATCCAAAAGACGAATACGGTCAGGCCGATTTGATAGTCTGCAACCCACCCTGGTTGCCCGCGCACCCCAGCTCGGCCTTGGAGTCGGCCATTTACGATGAAAAAAGTAAGATGCTAAAAGGCTATTTGAATGGCTTGAGCGCACATTTGAGTGAGCAAGGTGAAGGCTGGTTAATCTTGTCCGACTTTGCCGAACAATTGGGTTTAAGAAGCCGAGATGAATTGCTAGGCTGGATCAGTGATGCCGGCTTAAAATTGCTAGAGAAGATAGACACCAAAGCGCGCCATAACAAAGTGCTGGATGCCAGCGACCCGCTGCATGAAGCCCGCAAAGCCGAGCTGACTTCATTGTGGCGCTTGGCTAAAGCGTAAAGTAGCGAATCGCTTAGCCGCGACCGCGGTTGCGATCGCTTTTCTTTTGCATGGCCGGCGCAGCCAAATCACTGGACTGACGCACACGGCGTGGACCGGTTTTTCTTGCGACAGGCTTTTTAGCCGCATCCGATTTTGCCAGATACGGTTTATCAGGGCTAGACGGATCGCGTGGCGGTCTATCCAAGGCACTGACGCGTTGCTTACGCACTTTGGGCACAAACACTGCCGTGGCTTTTAATTTCTCGCGCTGCGTCAGTTGACGAAGCGGCGCGCTGGGCACAGGCAAATCTGCCCATTCCAACAATCCCACTACTTCTTTTTGCTCTAACTTGAGCATGGTACCGCGCTTCACGCGTGGCGGCAGATTAACCGGCCCAAAACGTACGCGCATCAAGCGACTGACAGGCAATTGAAAGGCTTCAAACAAGCGCCTCACCTCACGGTTACGGCCCTCGCGCAACACCACTTGATACCAATGGTTGGCACCCTCGCCGCCCTGAGCAGTAATGCTGTCAAAGTTGGCCGGGCCGTCTTCTAACTCTATGCCTTCTTTCAATTGCAGCATTTGGCCTTCGGTCAATTCGCCAAAAATACGCACGGCGTATTCGCGCTCCACTTCATAACGCGGGTGCATAAAACGGTTGGCCAATTCACCCGAGGTGGTAAATATCAGCAAGCCACTGGTGTTCATGTCCAATCGGCCTATGGCTATCCATTTGCCGTTTTTCACTTTGGGCAACTTATCAAACACGCTGGCACGGCCTTCCGGGTCATCCTGGCTGACGATTTCGCCTTCGGGTTTGTGGTAAATCAATACTTGTGGCAATTCGGCGACAAAGGGCAAGCGCAATGGACGGCTATCCAAGCGCACCACATCAAACTGGGTCACGCCTTGACCGGTGGTGGCGGGCGCGCCGTTGACGGTCACGCGACCACTGGCAATTAAGGCTTCCATGTCGCGGCGCGAACCCAAGCCAGCTAGAGCCAGCAATTTATGCAAACGCTGGGTGGGTTCGGGTGGCGCGTTTTCATCCTGCGCCAGCTTGGTGAAACTGGTTTTAGGTCGACGGGGTGCGGCTTGGGGATCGCGTTGGGTTTTAAAAGGACGTGCCATAGGAATAAACTAATCAGAATAAGTGGGCATTTTACCGCAGAACAGGCGCAAACCCGAGTTTAATACTGGACTAGGTCTTGATAAACACTTCGTCGTCGTTAGGAAAAGCGATTTCTTGCTGGGCAAAATCCGCCATAGCAGGCAGTTCGGTCAAGGACACGATATTGAAGTCATCTAAGAAATGTTTGGTAGTGGCATACAAGGAAGGTCGCCCAGGTACGTCGCGCTGACCCACCACGTCTATCCAATCGCGTTCTTGCAATTGACGCATGATAGTCGGGTTCATGGTCACGCCGCGTATCTGCTCGATGTCGCCGCGCGTTACCGGTTGACGGTAAGCAATGATGGCCAGCGTCTCCATCATGGCACGCGAGTATTTAAGCTGCCGCTCGGGGTTTAATCTGGCTAAAAAAGGCGCATATTCCGCACGCGCTTGAAAGCGGTAACCGGTCGCCACTTGCACCAACTCCATGCTGCGCGATGACCAGTCCTGCTTTAATTCATCCAGCAACATACGCAAACTAGTGCGCTCCACCCGCTCAACAAACAAGCGCGTCATGTCATCCAACGACAAAGGCTGATTGGCGGTTAACAAGGCCGCTTCCAGCACTTGTTTTAAATCGGCAATGCTGGCTGGCAACTTAGACGTCATGGCGGTTGATTTGCAAATAGATAGGTGAAAACGCCGCTTGCTGCGTGATGCGCACCAAGCCTTCGCGCGCCAATTCTAATATAGCAAGAAAGCACACCACCAACTTAGGAATGCCATCGGCCAAATCAAACACCTGCCAAAACTCCAGCACCGGTTCGGCTTGCAATTGACGAAGGATCAAGCTCATGTGCTCACGCACGGACAACTCTGCACGGCTGACTTTGTGGTGCTTAAAGTGGCTCGCACGTTTCAAGACATTGCGCCATGCCTCGGTCAAATCGTCTAGGCTCACTTCAGGTGGCTTGATCTGGCTGATGTGTTGGAAATATGCGCTTGCCACGCTGATACCATCGCCCACCTTGGCCATGTCGTCAAGGTTTTCTGCGGCCAACTTAATGGATTCGTACTCCATCAAGCGCCTCACCAAATCGGCTCTTGGGTCTTGTTCGGTTTCGATTTCCACCGGTTTGGGTAGCAAGTAACGGGATTTAATCTCAATTAACATGGCCGACATCAATAAATAATCACCGGCCAATTCCAACTTAATCGCCTGCATTTTTTCCACGTACACCATGTACTGGCGGGTCAATTCCGCCATGGGGATGTCCAGAATGTCCAGATTGTGTTTGCGTATTAAATATAGCAACAAGTCTAGAGGGCCTTCAAAGGACTCCAAGTAGACTTCTAGTGCGTCGGGGGGAATGTAAAGGTTTTGCGGTAGCTCTGTAAAAGCTTCGCCTTTTATCTTTGCTTGGAGCGGGACGTCTATCACGGTGAGGGACAGGCTAGCTGTAATTCAAGCCCATCGCATCGCGCACATCGCGCATGGTCTCACGCGCTAACTTGCGGGCTTTTTCACAGCCCTCTGCCACGATATTTTTAACCAAGCTGGGGTCTTCAGCGTATTGCGCGGCGCGTTCTTGTATGGGTTTTAATTCAGCCAAAACGCCCTCTATTACAGGGCCTTTGCATTCTATGCAGCCTATGCCAGCGGTTTTACAGCCGTTTTGCGCCCAATCTTGGGTGCTTTGGTCTGAGTACACTAGATGCAATTGCCATACCGGGCATTTTGCTGGGTCACCTGGATCGGTGCGGCGTATGCGCGCTGGATCGGTAGGCATGGTTTTAATTTTCTTGGCCACCGTGTCTATGTCTTCACGCATTGAGATGGTGTTGTTGTAAGACTTAGACATTTTCTGTCCGTCTAAACCTGGCATTTTCGAAGCCGGCGTTAATTTGTAATCGGGCTCCAACAATATCATTTTGCCGCCGCCTTCCAAATAACCCAATAGGCGCTCTTTATCGCCCATGCTCATGCCTTGTTGTTCTTCTATCATGGCACGCGCCGCATCCAAGGCTTCTTCATCGCCACTTTGCTGGTAGGCATTGCGCATTTCTTCATACAAGGCCGCACGTTTGTTGCCTAGCTTTTTAATAGCGGCTTCGGCTTTCTCTTCAAAGCCGGTTTCTTTACCGTAAATGTGATTAAAGCGACGGGCGATCTCACGGGTAAATTCAATGTGCGGGATTTGATCCTCGCCTACTGGCACTTGGGTGGCTTTGTAGATCAAAATGTCTGCACTTTGCAACAAGGGATAACCCAAGAAGCCGTAAGTAGACAAATCTTTGCTGCTCAATTTTTCTTGCTGGTCTTTGTAGGTGGGAACGCGCTCCAACCAACTTAAAGGCGTAATCATGGACAACAAGGTATGCAATTCAGCGTGCTCAGGCACACGCGATTGGATGAATATGGTAGCGCTGGCAGGATCGACACCGGCGGCTAACCAATCGATGACCATTTCCCAAACGCTTTCTTCTATGATTTCCGGTGTATCATAATGGGTGGTGAGCGCATGCCAATCAGCCACAAAAAACAAGCACTCGTGCTCGTGTTGCAATTTAAGCCAATTTTTAAGTACGCCGTTGTAATGCCCTAAATGCAGATTACCGGTAGGACGCATGCCAGATAAAACACGTTCGATTGCCATTTGATGAAAAACCTTAAATTGAGCCAGCGCTTATTATACAAACAAGCCTTTAAATTAAGCTATTTATTAACAGATATACCGCATTGATGAATGGGTCGAGGATGCGACTTAAGACCCCAGTAAACAATAACACCAACAAAATAATGAAGCCAAAACGCTCTATCTGGGCAAACGGCCTAGCCAGATGGATAGGTAGCAAACTGACGGCAATGCGCCCACCATCCAGTGGCGGCAAAGGTAATAAATTCAATACCATCAGCACGATATTAATGCCCATACCGGCTTTGGCCATCAAGCTCAATGGCTCGGCCATGAATGACGGTGAGTCCATGGTTAATTTCAACACCAAGGTCCAAAACAGCGCCATAACAAAATTGGAGGCGGGCCCGGCGGCGGCCACCCACAACATGTCTTTTTTAGGATGGCGCAAGCGGCTGAAATTAACTGGCACCGGTTTGGCCCAGCCGAATAAAATGCCCCCCAAAAGAATGGTCATGGCCGGCAATAAGATGGTGCCAAACGGGTCGATGTGCTTGAGTGGATTTAAGCTAATGCGACCGGCTTGGTAGGCGGTCATGTCACCAAAATACTTGGCGGCATAGCCATGTGCAGCCTCGTGCACGGTGATGGCTAAAATTACCGGTGGTGCGTAAATAATGATTTTTTGTATGAGGGATAATTCCATCTAATCGCTTTCCTTATTTTATGCCAAACCAAACGGGCATAAATCGCCTAACCCCGCACGGATTAATTCTGGCACATCTTGGGTTAAATTAATTACCGAGGTGGCGCCCGCCAAGCAATGGCCAACATCAATCACCAAGTCCACGCTGTGTTCTAATTTCTCGCGTATTTCCCATGCTTGAGTCAGCATCTCTT
>CALQUO020000045.1 GCA_943333775.2 Methylotenera oryzisoli | reverse complement strand
AACGTACAAGAAAGCGCCATACCACGCGCATCGCAATTGGTTTTTTATACCCGTGCCGGAGCGGAAATTGGCGTAGCTTCCACCAAAGCCTTCACCACGCAGTTAGTGGCCCTCTTTACTTTGGCCGCCACCTTGGCTAAGCAACGCGGTCTGCTCAATAGGCAAGCAGAGCAAACTCATTTAAGCGCATTGCGCCAATTAGCCGGCAGTGTGCAACACGCCTTAAATTTAGAGCCGCAAATTCGCGAATGGGCCAAACGCTTTGCCGATAAACAGCATGCATTGTTTTTAGGCCGAGGCATACATTACCCCATCGCGTTGGAGGGGGCGCTAAAGCTCAAGGAAATCTCCTATATCCATGCCGAGGCCTACCCTGCGGGTGAACTCAAACACGGCCCATTGGCCTTGGTAGACAGCAGCATGCCGGTGGTGGTGATTGCACCCAATGACGATTTGCTAGAAAAAGTAAAATCGAATATGCAAGAGGTGCACGCGCGAGGCGGTGAACTGTTTGTGTTCGCCGACGCCGACAGCCATTTTGTTGAATCTGCTGGGGTGCACGTCATACGAACTCCGCGTCATGTGGGCCTGCTCTCGCCTATTTTGCACACCATCCCCGTGCAAATTTTGGCCTACCATGCGGCTTTGTTAAAAGGCACCGACGTGGATAAACCAAGAAACCTCGCCAAGAGCGTCACCGTCGAATAGCGTTTAGTAGCTACTAGCGGACTTCAGTATCACCGGCACGATATCCAAACTGCCATCGTCATGGCCTAGCATGATTTGACCGTCTTGTAGGGTGCAGCTGATGTTTAATCCTCTTTGAGCGATGGCGGCAAGCTCTTTGGTTTCGGGTAAATTAATCACCGTTAGGTTGTTGGTTTTGAGTAAGGCCTTGCTGTTGCTGACCCACCACATATCGGCCACGCGCCCGCCGTATAGCACCACCACCACTTGTTTTGACCGCCCTGCTGCTTTGCGTATGTCGCGTTCGGAGGGCAAGCCCACGTCTATCCATAAATCTATCGCACCGGTCAGGTCTTTTTGCCATAAATCCGGTTCCTCTTCGTCACTTAAGCCCTTACCAAAAATCAAGGACTCGTTAGCGTAAAGAGCAAACGCCAGGAGCCTGACCATGACTCGTTCATCGGTTTCAGACGGGTGTTTGGCCAGCGTTAAATTGTGTTGCTGGTAATAATGGCGATCCATGTCGGAGACTTGCAGATCGATTTTATAAATAGTGGATTTGATTGCCATAGCGCGCGCCTATTGTGGTTGCCGCATTATACCCAGTTTGTCGCTTTCGCATGCGGCCCATTATTGGCGATGAGCACGTCAGCTGGCTTTCTGTTAAGCTGTCATTTTTTAAATTAACACAAAAACACCATGGCTCAATACGTAATGTCCATGCTCCGTGTGAGCAAAATAGTCCCGCCCAAAAAGACCATCATTAAAGACATTTCCTTGTCTTTTTTCCCTGGCGCTAAGATAGGTTTGCTCGGTTTAAACGGCTCAGGTAAATCCACCGTGTTGCGCATTATGGCCGGGGTGGACAAAGAGTTTGAGGGTGAAGTGCAATGGCAGCCGAATATGACCATAGGCTATCTGCCGCAAGAGCCGCAATTGGATGCCGATAAAACTGTGCGTGAAGAAGTGGAGTCTGGCATGGGCGAGGTGATGGAAGCACAGGCCAAGCTAGAAGCGGTGTACGCAGCTTATGCCGAACCGGATGCCGATTTTGATAAGCTCGCGGAAGAGCAAGCCAAGTGGGAAAACATCATTGCTGCCAGTGGTAGCGACTTAAGTACGCAACTAGATATTGCCGCCGATGCGCTGCGCTTACCGCCTTGGGACGCGAAAATAGGCCCCTTGTCCGGCGGTGAGAAACGCCGTGTGGCCTTGTGCAAATTGCTGCTGTCTAAACCCGATATGTTGTTGTTGGATGAGCCCACCAACCATTTGGATGCGGAATCGGTGGAATGGCTAGAACAATTCTTAGTGCGCTTTCCAGGCACGGTGGTGGCGGTGACGCACGATAGGTATTTCTTGGATAACGCGGCTGAATGGATATTGGAATTAGATCGTGGTCATGGCATCCCTTGGAAAGGCAATTACTCGAGTTGGTTGGATCAAAAACAAGCGCGTTTGGCCTTGGAAGAATCGCAAGAATCGTCCCGTCGAAAAGCCCTTAATACCGAGTTGGAATGGGTGCGCCAAAATCCTAAAGCGCGTCAAGCCAAGAGTAAGTCACGTTTAGCCCGTTATGAGGAAATGGCCAATGCGGAATACCAAAAACGCAATGAAACACAGGAGATTTTTATCCCGGCAGGCGAGCGCTTGGGTGACCAAGTCATCGAATTTAATGGGGTAAGCAAAGCCTTTAAAGACCGACTGTTGATGGACAACCTTAGCTTTAGCGTCCCAGCCGGTGCCATTGTCGGCATCATAGGCCCTAACGGCGCGGGTAAATCCACCTTGTTTAAAATGATTACCGGTAAAGAGCAGCCAGACAGCGGCGAAGTGAAAATAGGCAGTACGGTAAAAATGGCCTACGTCGATCAAAGTCGCGACGCCTTAAGCGATGCTAAAACTGTGTTCGATGAAATATCCGGAGGCTCAGACATCTTGACGGTCGGTCGTTATGAAACGCCATCGCGTGCCTACATAGGCCGCTTTAATTTTAAAGGCGGCGACCAACAAAAGATCGTTGGGCAACTTTCCGGTGGTGAGCGTGGCCGTTTGCATTTGGCCAAAACCCTTATTTCTGGTGGCAATGTCTTGTTGCTTGATGAGCCATCCAATGACTTGGACGTTGAAACCTTGCGTGCGCTAGAAGATGCTTTATTGGAGTTTGCTGGATGCGTGCTGGTGATATCGCATGACAGGTGGTTCTTGGATCGCATTGCCACACATATTTTGGCTGCAGAAGGCGATTCACAATGGACCTTCTTTAATGGCAATTACCAAGAATACGAAGCAGATAAACGCAAGCGCTTGGGTGAAGAAGGCGCGAAACCCAAACGGTTGCGCTACAAACCGATTACCCGATAGTTATAAAATTTCACCACAGATGCCGTCTGTGGTGAAACGAGTTTTAGGACACTACAACCAATCCCAATCCAGCCTCGGTTTATACGGGGCTTTTTTCATGGCCCAATCCCAAACTACTGGTGGAATGAATTTCATTATTCGGCCTAGCCAACCCATTTGCCATGGAATCACGACAAAGCGTCGTTTGCCTGCTATGGCTTTTATAAACTTTTGGGCAGCGACATCGGCATCCATTAAAAAAGGCATGGTGTAGGTGTTCACATCCGTCATTGGTGTGCGGATGTAGCCAGGCGCGATGGTGGTTACGGCGATATTGCTGGGTGACATTTCTACCCGCAAGCTTTCCAAGTAACTGATTGCGGCCGCTTTACTGGCGCTGTATGCGCCGGCACCGGGTAAGCCTCGTATGCCAGCGACACTGGCTATGCCGACTAACTGTCCGCCACCGGCTTCGCGCATGGCCGTGATGAAGGGTTGAAAGGTATGCACCATGCCCAACACATTGATGTCCATCACTGCCTGAAAAGCAGCAATGTCTTCTTGGTGTTCGGTTAAGGTACCACGGCTCACACCGGCGCAAGCGATCACCATATCTGGCGCTCCCGCATGCATAATAAAATCGCCAGCGGCTACGGCCAATGCCTGGTGGTCGCGCACATCCAATGGATAGATATAACAGCGTATGTTGGGCTGCGTTTCTAGCAATATTTTTAATTTTTGTAAGTGCTCACTACGCCTAGCAGCTAACCCTATATTTAATCCTTGATTTTTATACTGGCTAGCGTAAGCACTTGCTAGTGCGGCACCGATACCACTGGATGCGCCGGTAATAAATACATTCATGCGGGTCTGCCTTTTAAAAATGTAAAGCCTATTTCATTAAACATGGCCATAAAAAAACCGTTTTTACTCCCAGGTAAAAACGGTTTTAATTGCGTATCATAAGCTTATTATTTTACGGCGTTGGCCTTATCCGCACGTAAATTATTGATGATGTAATCGGCTGTTTTAAGCGCAGCAGGGTTGCCACCAGCCATGGTGCTTGACGTAATAAAGCGACCGTCTATGATTAAGCTAGGCACACCAGTTGCACCGGTTGCACGAAAGTATTGGGCAGCTTGGTTAAGTTTGCTGTTCATAGAAAATGATTTAAATGAGGCTTCTACCTTGGCTTTATCCAAACCACTTTTTTTAGTAATCCAATCTATGGCTGCGGCTTCGTTAGTAGGATTAAGCGATTTCTCTTTGTTGATGGCATCAAACAATGCGCCGTGTAATTTGTCCGTCAGCTTTAGTTCTTCCATTGCATAAAAGGCTTTTGCCATAGGTGCCCAAGTAGGTTGGGGTAAGCCAGGCATGCGTCTAAATGTGACGTCCGCAGGTAGTTTTTTTACCCAGTCGTTAAGCAAGGGATCCATTTGGTAGCAGTGGATGCAGCCGTACCAAAACACTTCTGTCACTTGAATTTTACTGGGGTTGTCGGTAGGAATGATTTGCAGGGTTTTATCGAATTCCTTGCCGATTTGTGGATCGGCTGCTAACAATTGGAATGAGGCTAAAAACAGCAATGCGCTCAACAATTTTTTCATGATTTGATTCCTTTTCCTGAGTCTAAATTTTGCTACGTCGTATTATTGGTTATCCAGATTCACTTTGATTAAATCGGCTTTGAAACCATTTTTAAGCAAATCATTTTTTGTTTTATTGATTTGATCTAAATTTGTAAGTGGGCCAACCCGCACGCGATGCCATATCGCCTTATCCGCAGTGGTAGCTGTTTGCACCACGGCTTCAAAACCTTGCAAGGCTAATTTTGCTTTCATGTTGTCGGCTTCCTCGCCGGTTTGAAAAGCGCCAACTTGCAAGTAATAACTAATTTGCAGGGCCGGCTCCGGTGCCTCATCCTTAATTTTAATTTCTTCTTCTGCGCTTACCTTGCTCTCTTTGCCAGGCAATATGGTGTAAAAATCGAAACGGTTTTGTGTGCCATCGTGGCCGGCTTCAGCGGCCGAATCAGCATTGGCTCGATCGGCTATGGCTTGATCAGCTATGGCTTTATCTTGCATTTTCTGAGACACGGATTTAGTGATTTCGTTGCTGGTTTGTTGGGCAAAAGGGCTTTCACCGCCTTTAATAAACATGACCACGCCTAATGAAGCCGCTACACCCATGAGTATGCCTATCAACAATCCAGTAAAAAACGGGTTACCTTTACTAGCGTTTTTCGAACGTTCTGGGCTGGGTTTGTAATCTCTACTCATCATTCACTTTAATCCTTACATCTTTTCAGGGGCGCTGACGCCAAGTAAATACAAGCCATTTTTAAGTACTTGTTGGGTCGCCGCAATTAAACTTAAGCGAGCTATTTTAACTGCTTCATCTTCAATTAAAAACTTATATTCGTTGTAATAGCTGTGCAATTCACTGGCCAATTCTTTTAAATAATTGGCGATGGTGTGGGGGGCTAAATCGGTTGCCGCATCGGCAACCGATTCAGGGTAGCTGCTAAGTCTTTGCATCAATGCAATTTCATGCGCCTGCGTGAGCGGGCTTAAGTCGGCCTGATGCAAATCGGCCAGCTTGCCGCCCCATTGCGTTAACACACTGCAAATACGCGCGTGCGCGTACTGGATGTAAAAAACCGGGTTGTCGTTAGTTTGGGCACGGGCCAAATCGATATCAAACACCAATTGCGAATCCGAGCGCCGCGCCGCTAAGAAATAGCGTGTGGCATCGCAGCCCACTTCTTCTATTAGGTCGCGTAAGGTCACGTAGCTACCGGCACGTTTAGACAGCTTCACTTCTTCGCCAGCGCGCATGACCGTGACCATTTGGTGTAAAACGTAATCCGGCCAGCCGCTAGGGATACCCGCGTTCAAGGCTTGCAAGCCAGCCCGCACGCGCGTGATGGTGCTATGGTGGTCGGCACCTTGCTCGTTAATCACCCGCACAAAACCACGGCGCCATTTTTCGGCATGGTAAGCCACGTCGGGCACAAAGTAAGTGTAGCCGCCTTCGCTTTTGCGCATGACGCGGTCTTTATCGTCCCCAAAAGCGGTGGTTTTTAACCACAGCGCGTTGTCTTGCTCATAGGTGTGGCCGCTATTAATCAGGGCTTGCACGGTTTGCTCAACCTTGCCCTCGGCATACAGTGCACTTTCTAAAGAGAACACATCGAATTTGATTTGAAAGGCGGTTAAATCCAAATCTTGCTCGTGCCTTAAATAGGCCACTGCAAAATGGCGTACCGCTGTTTCGTCATTGATGTCGCCGCTAGCGGTGACCTTCATGTCATCCGCCACCACGGTTTGTTTAGCCAAAAAGGCGGCCGCTATGTCGGCGATGTATTCACCGCGGTAGCCATTTTCAGGAAAGCGGGCGTCGTCGGTGGCGATGCCTTTGCAACGCGCTAAAACCGAGATGGTAAGGTTGTCTATTTGTGCACCGGCGTCGTTGTAATAAAACTCACGGGTGACGTCCCAACCGTTTGCGTCCAGTAATCGCGCTAGGCAATCCCCAACTGCTGCGCCACGACCGTGACCAACATGCAATGGACCGGTTGGGTTGGCCGAGACAAATTCCACCTGGACTTTTTGTTTTTGGCCGTTCGCGTTACGCCCGTATTGTTTACCTGCGCTTAGGATGGTTTTAACGACTTGCTGCTGGGATTGGGCATTTAAAAAGAAATTTATAAAACCGGCCCCGGCTATTTCGGTTTTAGCAATGTAGTCGCTGTTGGGTAAGGCTGCAATCAGTTGGGTAGCAATGGTACGTGGATTTTGTTTTAGTGGTTTTGCCAGCACCAAGGCAAGGTTAGTGGCAAAATCGCCGTGCTCGGCTGATTTAGGGCGCTCTAGTAATATGCTTAAATCTGCACTGTCGGGCGCAATAGTTTTTGCGGCGGTGGCCAGTAATTGGGTAAGATGTGCTTTCAAACTAATATGTTCTTAACGTTAATAATTTAAGAACATTATTTTAACCTACTAGCCGCGTGTTTTTATCATGTGTCTTGAATAAGCTAAGAATTGCCTAGCCACTGATTAATCATCCAGAATATAAATTGCCAAAAGCCATATTAAAAATTGCCTTAGATTTGCCGCTTGATCGACTTTTCGATTATTTAAGCAATGGCGAAGCCGTGCAAATAGGCCAGCGTGTGCTGGTGCCGTTTGGTCGACGCAGCCAAATTGGCATCGTCGTTGGCATGGCTAATGAGAGTGAGTTTGCCATAGATAAACTTAAGGCCGTGACGCGAGTGTTTAATGACGAGCCGGCCTTGGATAGCGAAGCCTTAAGCTTATTAAAATTCAGCGCCGACTATTACCACTACCCTTACGGCCAAGCTTTACTGTCTTGTTTGCCTGCTCGTATGCGGCAAATAGCACCAGCGGTATCGCGTAAACAATACCGCTACTTAATCACGCCTGTCGGCAATCAAGTCGATGTGGCTCAGTTATCGGCCAGGCAAAGCGTTTTGCGTCGCGTGCTAGTGGCATTGCAAACGCAGCAGGGGCTGACGGAATCGGAGTTGGATGCCATTTCCAGCAGCGCGCGTAAAGTGGCCAAGCAACTGGTGGCAGAGGGTTGGGCGCAGAGCGAGCAAGTGGCCGCCTTAGTTAAAACCTTAGGCATGTCGCAGCCAGCTGCCCCAACATTAAACGACGAGCAATCCCTAGCTTTGTTCAGCATTATTCAAAACGCACAGCAATTTCAGGCTTGGTTGCTGCATGGCATTACCGGTAGCGGTAAAACCGAAGTCTACATGCGCTTGATGGAGCAAGTGTTAGATCAGGACGACGCACAAGTTTTGGTCTTGGTGCCCGAGATTAATTTAACCCCACAATTGGAAGCGCGCTTTAGAAGCCGCTTGGCGCATTTTCCCTTGGTTAGTTTGCACAGCCATTTAAGCGAGGGCGAGCGCTTGCATCATTGGCAGTTGGCCCAATCGGGGGCTGCAAAAATCGTGATTGGTACGCGTCTATCCATTTTTACGCCCATGCCTAAATTAAAGCTGATTATTATCGACGAGGAGCACGACAGCTCATACAAACAGCAAGACAGCATGCGCTATCACGCCCGCGATGTGGCGCTGATGCGGGCTAAACGCTTGAACATTCCGGTGGTGATGGGTTCGGCCACGCCCGCATTGGAAACTTGGCACAATGCTCAAACCGGTAAATACCGTTTGCTGAGTTT
>CALQUO020000044.1 GCA_943333775.2 Methylotenera oryzisoli | reverse complement strand
ACTGGTTCAGGGAAATTCCATGAATAATCCGCATGCGCAGCCAAGGATGCCAGCATGGTCGACAACGCTAAACTTATTTTTGTAAAACCTCGCATAAAACTCACTCCAAAACTAAATTAATTAATATTTTTTAATTTTTGTCTGAGGTCCCGCGCCAATTGGCTGCGCTGCTCATCGTTGATAAAATTTCTACCAAATTCCACTTCATTGCCGTGCGAACTTATAAACAGCCCACACTTGCCGTTACTCCCTTTTATCATCGCTACGTCGCGCACATTCACTTGTGCCCAGTAGCGCTGAAAAACCGTTGTCGTTATTTCTTTGACGTTTCTTTTTTCGACCACCACGCGGTCGTTTTCTATCGTAATGCTCTCAAAATCGTCTGCATGCAAATACACCGTATGAAAAGCATAGGCAAAGGCCATGATTTCCAAACCAGCAAATGGCAACACCAACCAAGCACCTATGTGAAAAAATCCTAAAGCCACCACCAGGGCAATGCCAGCTAATGCCGCCAACAATTTAACACTGTCTTCAACCGACAATGAATTGTTTGGCCTTGCAATAATTTTGTCACCCAAATTTGCCACTGCCATAAACAGCCCTTAAACAAAAATCTGAGGTCTTGACACGTAAAATCCGAGAGAGTTTCATTTGAAAATAGACTGAAATATAGCCGTTTTAAAACTTTTTCTAGCACGCTTTTACATGCGACAATTTGACGCAGAGCAAAAATAGCACGAAAACAGATTTGGCTCAAGGAAAATGTAACATTTTGAAACAATTTCATCACACAAACCGTGTATAAATTTAAGTTATCAATTTGGCTGGGCTTTTGACTTATGGGGGCGAATATGCCACTATCTAATCCGGTCAGCAGCTAAGCATGGTGCCCTGCATACCATAGCTTAGACCAACTATCACGCAATAAAATTAGGCAAACATTTACCCTTTAATCAGCATGCACACGCCAGCAACCTTAAGCCACCACCAAGCCGTCTATGGCCAAGCCCGCTCATAAAAAATCCGCCCCGTCTGCCACGGCCCAGCCTTACGACATTGTCATTATAGGCGCAGGGCCCAGCGGTTTGTCAGCCGCCGTGCGCGCCAGCCAGCAAGGCCTTCATTACGTCGTTCTGGAAGCGGAGCAAGCGCCGGCTAACACCGTGCGTAATTACCAACGTGGCAAATTAGTCATGTCCGAACCGCGCGCCCTGCCTTTACGCAGCGCCTTGCCTTTCACCGCTTCTTCACGCGAATCAGTTTTGCAGACCTGGGAACAGACCATGGCCGAACACCAAGTGAATGTGCGCTACGGTGCCAAGGCGCTGGGCGTACAAAAGGTGGCCACAGGCTTAGTGGTTGAGCTGGACGACGGCACTAGCCTGCAGACAAAAAATGCCGTGTTGGCCATGGGCGTGCAAGGCAATTTGCGCAAACTGGAGATTCCTGGCGGCGACCTGCCGCAAATTCAATACCAACTGGACGACCCAGACGCCTACCAAAATGAAACGATAGTGGTCATTGGCGGCGGCGACAGCGGCGCAGAAAATGCCATTGCCTTATCGGCGCGCAATCAAGTCATTATTTTAAACCGTGCGGAAGATTTCAGTAATTGTAAGGAAACCAACCTTAATCTATTAACCGAAGCAAAAAAACGCGGCGTATTGGACTGGTTATTGGAAACCAAACCCCAATCCATAGAAGCTAATGCCAAAGGTGACTTCCCTATCACCGTGTTTGCTAACACACCCAATGGCGTGGAGCGTATTCCCTGCCATAGGGTGATTGCTCGGTTAGGCGCCTTGTCGCCGCGACCCCTATTAGAAAGTTTCGGGGTCGGCTTCTCCACACCGGATTTATACGCCCTGCCGCAATTGTCTTCGCACTATGAATCCAGCGTAGCCGGTTTGTACGTGATCGGCGCGCTAGCCGGTTATCCCTTGATCAAACAAGGCATCAACCAAGGCTATGAAGTCATAGAGCACATTTTAGGCAACCCAGTTGAGCCGGCCGATAGCCCATTGTTGCGTGAAAAATTCGCCAGCTTTTGCACCGACCGCGGCATAGACGACGTGTTAGAGAAAATACGCAAAAGCGTGCCCTTGTTGGCCATGCTCAGCAGCTTGCAATTACGCGAACTGGTACTAGAAAGCAATATATTGTTGCCGCAAGCCGGCGACGTGATATTCAAACGCAACGACTACAGCACCACCTTTTTCTTTATTGTGGAAGGGGAATTGGACATATTAATAGAGGACGACCAGGAACCAAATGGTCACCTCAAAGCCGGTGAGTTCTTTGGTGAATTGGCCTTGGTGTCGGGCCGTCGACGCGCCGGCACGGTGCGTGCTACGCAGGCCTGCGTGTTAATTGAAACGCCTAGACGAGTCATGCAGAAGTTGATTGATTCGGTGCAATCGATGCGCCGCATATTAAATGAGGTGGCGATTAAAACCATCATCCACTTGTGCATAGGCCTGTCGCTGAGCGAAAAAGATTTAAACGACGTGGCCAATAATGCTACCTTAAAAAACTACGCCGCCGGTGAAGAGTTATTCCATGAGGGCGACGAGGCCGATGGCCTTTATTTAATACAAAGTGGCTCGGTCACGGTTTCCCACACCATAGGCGGCCGTGACGTGGTGCTGTTTTATGTGGCCGCTGGCCATTATGTCGGCGAAATGTCTTTGGTGTCGGGCGAACCGCGTTATGCCACGGTGCGAGCAGCAATTGCTACGGAAGCAGTATTTATTGAAGCGGCACGTATGCGTGACATCATTGCGCGCAACCCAGAAATACGCGGTGAATTGGATGCACGCTATTTGCAGCATTTACAAGATCAAGAAAAACGCCAACAACTTGAAACAGTATTTGAAAATAACCAAGAAACAATGGGGCAGCCTAGTCCGTCCAACCTGATTTCCTTCTTAATACAGCAAGGCGTGGGCGAAGCGACCGACGTGTTGCTCATTGACGAATCCTTGTGCGTGCGCTGCAACCATTGTGAGCAAGCTTGCGCCGATACCCACGGCGGCGCCACCCGGTTAGATCGGGATGCTGGGCCCATTTTTGCCAACATTCGCGTGCCCACGTCATGCCGCCACTGCGAGCACCCGCACTGCATGAAAGATTGCCCGCCGGATGCCATCCACCGCGCCCCGCATGGCGAGGTTTACATCGATGACAGCTGCATAGGCTGCGGCAATTGCCAAGCCAACTGCCCTTACGACGTCATACAAATGTCGGAGATACACGAACAAAAAGAACCCAGCATCCTGCAAATGCTATTGGGCATCAAACCCAAATCCGTGCCGGTCAGCAGCGGCGCAAAAGTAGCGGTGAAATGCGATATGTGTAAAGACATCAGCGGTGGTCCGGTGTGCGTGCGCGCTTGCCCAGTGGGGGCCGCCTTACGCGTTAAGCCGGAAGAGTTATTAAACTACGCCGGCGGCACAAGAAGCGACGCCAACTTAATGAACGACGATGCGGATTAAAGGTTAAGCCATGCAACACAGCAACTTTTTCGACTACAAAAAATACCGCTACTTTAAAGTAGCCGTGGTCATGATTTTGCTCGCCTTCGCCGCCTTTTTGTTATTTGAACCGGCGGTGGGTCATTACGGTGGCAGTTGGTTGGGTTACACATTAGGCACGATTTCCGCCGGCTTGGTGTTTTGGATGGCCTGGTATGGCATACGTAAACGCCGCTACCGCAGCAGCGGCACCACCCAAGCCTGGCTGTCTGCGCACATATACTTAGGCACTGCCCTGACTTTTATTGCCACCTTTCACAGTGGCTTTCATTACGGCTTAAATATCCACACGGTGGCCTATGGCCTGCTTATGATAGTTGTGATCAGCGGCTTTTTTGGCAATTACGCCTACATGATTTACCCGCGTTTAATGACAGAAAACATGGGCGAAGACAATTTAGACGGTTTGCTGTTACGCATCGCCGAAGCCGACAAAATGGCTAGGCAGATTGGCTTGATGATGCCAGACGACATTAACAACATAGTAACGCGCGCCTGCAGCGAGACATCGATAGGCATAGGCTTACTCGAACAATTACGCGGTTTCCAGCCGGACTGCCCAACGGCCATGGCCGTGCAAGAATTGACGGTGCTAGGGCAAGATTTACCCACCGAGCAACGCAAACTTTACCGTGATCTTTATTCCCTCATGGTGCGCCGCGAATCCTTGGTGAAACGAGCCAGGCAAGATTTGATGTACCGGGCCCGCATGGGCTTTTGGCTGTATTTTCACGTGCCATTTTCCATCGCCTTAATCATGGCCATGATAGCGCACGTGCTAGCGGTCTTTTTTTATTGGTAAGCGATTACAACGGCCACCATGATCAATTGCCTGTTAATTAAACTTTCCCACAGTAGCCGCGGCGTGCTATCGCGCAGTTACCGCACTCTAACGGCTGAAGAAATCAGCATAGGCCGCGGCGCGGAATGCACCATACACCTGTTGGACCCACGCTTAAGCATGCACCATGCTGTTATCAAACGCATGGACGATGGGAAAATCCATTTGGTCGCCATCAATGGTGAGCTGGCGGTCGATGGGGTGGTGCAAAAAAACATAGAGTTAAGCCACGGCACCTTGGTCAGCATCGGCCCCTATCAAATAAAAGTGGAGCCGGCCCCACCGGATGTGGACATAGCCATCTCGCTGATGTTGTTGCAACGCTTACCGGACGATTTTCAAGATTTAAAATTGCGCACCCACGAACCCTTGCGTGGTGCAGCCAGCTTTAAACGCCGCATGGCCTTATGGATGGCGGCCTTCATTGCCTTGGTTTTTATTGGCCTGCCCTTGGCGCAAAATTTAATCCCCAGCCTCAACAAAACCATGGCGCAATATTCATTGGGTTTTGACCGGGTTTGGAGCCCAGGTCATGTGTCGAATGCGCATTTGCATTTCGGTTCGCAGTGCTTTAATTGCCACGAAAAATTAACCGAACAGGTCACCGATCAAGCCTGTGTCAAATGCCATCAAAATACCGCGCCGCACATTGCCGACCCGGCTTTGCAAAAACGGGTGTTCCACAGCAGCGGCAGACTGTCCGATGGCATGCGCTGCGCCGAGTGCCACAGAGAACATAAAGCGCCGCACCCATTGGCAAAACAAGACAATAACAATTGTGTGAAATGCCATGCCAACATCAAGGCAGTGGACCCAAAAAGCGCCTTATCCAATGTCAAAGATTTCGACCGCAGCCACCCAGAATTTAAGCTTAGCTTTATTCGAGAACATGCGGAACAACCAGGCATGACAGGGATAGAACGCATCCCTCAAAGTGAAAGTGCGCGCTTAACCGAGCAGTCTGGTTTGAAATTTCCGCATTCTCAGCACGTGGGCTTGGTTCAAGGGCCCAACGGCGTGATGGACATTCGCGAATTGACCTGCACACAATGCCACCGCGGCGAAGGCAAAGAAATGCGCATCCAAGCGGTCGAATTTAAACGCGATTGCCAAGGCTGCCACGCCAATCAATTGCAATTAGGCTTGGGCGACAAAACCTTCAGTGTGCCGCATGGCGATGAAGAAACGGTAATGAACGCCTTAATCGCCAAGGCCCCCAAAGACAAGGCACGTTACGCCACGTCCTTAAAAGAAAACGGCTGTGCCTATTGCCATGAAATAGCACCCGAGAAAAAAGACGACAGCGTGCCTTGGCGAGTTAAAAAAGTGACCATCAACCAAGATTGGTTTAGCAAAGCCGAATTTAATCATGCCTCGCACCGCACGCAACAATGCGAGGCTTGCCATCAGGTAGCGCAATCCGAAAGCAGTCATGACGTGGCCATGCCGGACAGAAAAAATTGCTTGCGCTGCCATTCGGGTAACAGCCCGAAACCGAAACGCATTGCCAGCAGTTGCATGTCTTGCCATGCCTTCCATAACTCGCATTTAGCTGCCCCGCAAAAATAGCGTGGCCGAACTAAACGCAGTTTTTCATGCGGTGGGCATCGATGTCGGTGGCCTGAAAAAAGGCTACCATGCGGTGGTCAATATCAATCAGCATTACCATGCGCAATTTCACTCCACCGACCCTCAAGCCATCGCACAATGGGCGCGCCAATTTCATCCTACCGTGATTGCCGTCGATGCCCCCTGTCTGTTTAGCCGATCAGGCCGATCACGTTCAGGTGAACGGGCATTAGTCAGCAATGGCCTACGCTGTTTTTATACGCCCACCCGAGCCATGGCAGAAAAAAGTCGTTTTTACGACTGGGTGTTCAATGGCGAGCGTCTCTACCAAGCGCTGGGGCTCCCGCTATTTAATGGATTAGAAAGTGCCCAGCCCTGTGTGATTGAAACCTTTCCTCATGGCATCGCCACCGCTTACCAGCAGAGCCTGGGCGTGCCCAAAGCCATGGACAACAAATCGGCGCAACGCTTAAAAGCCTTAAGCAATATCACCGCTTACAATACGCAGCAGCTAAACAACATCGATTTCATTGACGCCGCTTTGTGTGCCGTTGCGGCGGATTACTGCATAGCCAATCGCATTAGCATTTATGGCGACAGCGAAGATGGCTATATCGTCATTCCGCGCTTTTCTTTCAGCACGCATGAAAAATAATTGAACCTAGCGGCGGCATTAGGGACAAAAAGGCTGTTAACTTTTTCGCACTAATTGAAAGCCATGAACGTCATGAAACGATTTCTTCCATCTGCCTTATTGCTAGCTGCACACCTTGTGAATACTAGCACGGCCAATGCACAACCTAATATCGCACAACTGTTGCCCTTGCACGAATCAATCGTGCAAATTTCCGTGGAGTTAGGCAATGGCAACGCTGGCACCGGTACCGGGGTGGTGATTAGCCCTGAATACGTGGTGACCAATTGCCACGTGTTAGCCAATGGCAAAGGCGCCAACGTTGCCAAATACAACGACGGCTACAAACCCATTGCACTAAAAGCCGACTGGAAACACGACTTGTGCGCGCTTAAATTTGAAGGCTTACCGTTTAAGCCTGTGCAATTACGCGACTCGGCCACATTGGCTATAGAGGAAGAGGTGTTTAGCCTAGGTTACCCCAACGGCAATAACGTGCCGCAGCCTTCTTATGGTGCCATTAAAGCCAAATACGCCATGGATGGCAGCCTTATCATTCGCTCCAACGCAGCTTTCTCTTTGGGCTCTAGCGGTGGCGCATTGTTTGACCAAAAGCTAAATTTGATAGGCATGACCACCTTTAAAAGCCCGGGCCCCAATGGCTTTTTCTATAGCTTACCGGTGGAATGGATTAAAGACCTCATCGCCAGCAAAGACTTATTGAGCTTAAGCACCGACGAAACGCCTTTTTGGGCGCTGCCTTTTGATAAGCAACCCCATTTCATGCAGGTGGTCATTCCCTATCAAAATAAAGATTGGGCGACTTTGCACGCCGTCGCGCTAGCCTGGACTATCAGCCAACCAGAAGCGGCTGATGCATGGTATTACTTAGGGGTCGCCGACTATGGCCTAAACCACGGGCCTTTGGCTAAGAGTGAGTTGAATAAAGCCTTGAACTTGAATCCACAGCATTTAGAAGTGTTCATGCAACAAGCGAAAATAGCCTTAGAAGAGGCCGATTTTACTGCTTTGGATAAATTGACTCAGCGCATTGCAGAGTTGGATGCCTACGAATCGGAAGCACTGGCTACCAAAATCGTGGCCTTAAAGCAAGCTAAGGCTGTGCCGTCCAATAAATAGGCTGTTGCTCGCTGACGGCAAACACCATCATATTGGCCCGTCTTAAGTTCTCTATCGCCTCGTCTTCGGATACGCCTTGCTTTAAGGCGTTAGCTTTGGCAATAGGTGCGCCGTAAGCCAACCATTTTGGGTTTTCTTTGTAGCCATGGTCAGCCATGCAACGGCGCATGACGTTGATCTTACGGCCTTCTTTTTCCAGCATCTGAAAAGCCACCACGGCGTTCATATTGGCCACCGCATTCTCGGCAATGCTGGCGCATTCGTCACCGGCTTTCTGCAAAGCCGTTTTCACTTTGGGTTCGCTGACATCGGTTTGATAAAGCGTCCACAGGTAGGCAAATAGCGGCAAGCCTATCAACAGTGGAATCACAAAACGTGCTTTAGTCATGGTAAGCCTCCTTTAACAACTGCAGGTCTTTGAGCACGGTTTGGGCATGCGTATCCGGCTCCACATTCAAATACATTTTAGCGACACGACCGGCTGGGTCAATTAAATAAGTATGGCGTTTTGCCAACTTAAAATAAGGCAAATT
>CALQUO020000043.1 GCA_943333775.2 Methylotenera oryzisoli | reverse complement strand
TTTATGGCAACACGTAAAGACCTAGCCAACGCCATCCGTGCGTTATCTATGGATGCGGTACAAAAAGCGAATTCTGGACACCCAGGTGCGCCTATGGGCATGGCAGAAATTGCTGAAGAATTGTGGAATCACCATTTAAGCCATAACCCAAAAAATCCTGAATGGGCAAACCGCGATCGCTTCGTGCTTTCTAATGGTCATGGCTCCATGTTGATTTATTCATTGCTACACCTAACTGGTTATGCTTTGCCTATGGATGAAATCAAAACCTTCCGTCAATTGCATTCAAAATGCGCTGGTCATCCAGAATACGGTTACGCGCCAGGCGTTGAAACTACCACGGGTCCATTAGGTCAAGGTATTGCCAATGGCGTGGGTTTTGCCATGGCAGAAAAATTATTAGCCAATCAATTCAACAAACCAGGCCATGACATTGTGGATCACCAAACCTATGTATTTTTAGGCGACGGTTGCATGATGGAAGGTGTTTCACACGAAGCCTGCGCCCTAGCCGGCACATGGGGCTTAGGTAAATTAACCGCATTCTGGGACGACAACGGCATCTCTATCGACGGCCACATTGAAGGCTGGTACACAGACGATACCGCTAAACGCTTTGAATCTTACGGCTGGCACGTGCAATCCGTAGACGGCCATGATGTAGCTGCGATTGGTAAAGCCATTGCTACGGCTAAAAAAGTCACAGACAAACCATCTTTGATTTGCTGTAAAACAGTCATCGGTATGGGTTCACCAAACAAATCTGGTTCACACGATTGCCACGGTTCAGCCTTGGGTTTAGACGAAGTGGCTGCAACACGCGCCAACATCAGCTGGCCTCATGAGCCATTTGTCATTCCAGCTGACGTTTACGCTGGTTGGGATGCCACCGCTAAAGGCGCTGCTGCTGAAGCAGCATGGAACAGCAAATTTGCTGCCTACAAAGCAGCCTTCCCAGCTGAAGCCGCTGAATTCTCACGCCGCATGGCAGGCGAATTGCCAGCAAACTGGAAATCAGCCACCGATGCCATCATTGCATCCACTAACGAAAAAGCCGAAACAGTGGCCACACGTAAGGCCTCGCAAAATGTGATTGGCGCTTTGGCTCCAATCTTACCTGAATTCTTAGGCGGTTCAGCTGACTTAACCGGTTCTAACTTAACTTCATGTGGCAGCTTTGTGCACGTGGATGCGAAAAAACCAGGTAACTACATCTCTTACGGCGTTCGTGAGTTTGGTATGTTCGCCATCATGAACGGCATGGCCTTGCATGGTGGTCTAGTGCCTTTCGGCGGCACCTTCCACATGTTCTCTGATTATGCAAAATCTGCCTTGCGCATGGCTGCATTGATGAAACAACGTTCTATCGCAGTATTGACCCACGACTCCATCGGTCAAGGCGAAGACGGTCCTACCCATCAACCTATCGAGAACACCGCAGGTTTACGCTTGATTCCTAACATGGACGTATGGCGTCCAGGTAGCTCAACCGAAACAGCCGTGGCATGGGTAGCTGCAGTTGAACGCAAAAATGGCCCAAGCAGCTTGGTATTAAGCCGTCAAAACGTGCCTGGCATGAAACACGAAGCCGCGCATTTTGCTTTAATGCGTAAAGGCGCATACGTGCTATCAGACGTATCAGGCAAAGCCGATGTGATCATTATTGCCAACGGTTCAGAATTAGAATTGGCCGTTAAAGCAGCAGCAGAATTGAATGCAGCGGGTACGAAAGTGCGTGTGGTTTCTATGCCATCAACCAATGTATTTGATCGCCAAGATAAAGCCTACAAAGACAGCGTGTTAACACCAGGCGTAAAACGCGTAGCGGTTGAAGCTGGCGTAACGGATTTCTGGCGCAAATACGTAGGTTTAGAAGGTGCTGTAGTGGGTATCGACACCTTTGGTGAATCAGCCCCAGGTGGCGTGTTACTGAAACACTTTGGCTTCACCGTTGAAAACGTTGTAGCAACTGTTAAATCAGTACTGTAATGTTAATCTGTGCCATCTTAGCTCGAGTCGCTTAATCGCTCGAGCTAAGATGGCGTCAACTAACTAATGGTTTAGTTCAAGGGCACCTCCACTGAGGTGCCCTATTGTTTTATAAAGGCGCTTAACTTCATACCTAGGTATAGCTAAGTCCATCTTTCGAATAACGATAGGAATGATCATGGCAATTCGCTTAGCAATTAATGGTTTCGGTCGCATTGGGCGCATGGTGTTTCGTGCCGCCATCAAGGATTTTACTGATATAGAGGTCGTGGCCATCAATGATTTGTTAGAGCCGGACTATTTGGCCTACATGCTAAAACACGACTCGGTACACGGCCGCTTTCAAGGCGACGTGGCAGTGAGCGGTAACAACTTGGTAGTGAATGGCAAAACCATACGCTTAACAGCAGAAAAAGACCCCGCCAATTTGAAATGGAATGAAGTGCAAGCCGAGATCGTCATCGAGTGCACGGGCTTTTTCTTAACTCAAGAAAGCTGCCAAAAACACTTAGATGCAGGCGCGAAAAAAGTCGTCCAATCGGCCCCGGCCAAAGACGACACGCCCATGTTTGTTTACGGCGTGAACCACAAAACTTACCAAGGCGAGGCCATCGTATCGGCTGCCTCTTGCACCACCAATGGCTTGGCGCCGGTAGCAAAAGTGCTAAACGATGCCTTTGGCATTAAGCGTGGCTTAATGACCACCGTGCACGCGGCCACCGCCTCGCAAAAAACCGTGGACGGCCCATCCAATAAAGACTGGCGTGGTGGTCGAGGCATATTGGAAAACATCATCCCCTCTAGCACAGGCGCCGCAAAAGCGGTGGGCAAGGTGATTCCTAGCTTAAATAAAAAACTCACTGGCATGGCTTTTCGCGTGCCCACCTCAGACGTGTCGGTGGTGGATTTAACTTGCGAGCTGATTAACGAGACCAGCTACGAGGCCATCTGCCAGGCCATGAAAACCGCTTCCGAAGGAGAACTTAAAGGCGTATTGGGCTACACCGACGACAAAGTGGTGTCCACCGATTTCCGCGGTGAAACCTGCCCATCGGTATTTGATGCCGAAGCCGGCATGGCGCTGGACTCAACTTTTGTTAAGGTGGTGGCATGGTACGACAACGAATACGGCTACACCTGTAATTTGATGCGCTTAGTGCGTTACATCGCTTAGGCTTTACTTCTCGCACCGTTAAAAAAGGAACAACATGGCCGTTATTAAAATGACTGATTTGAATTTACAAGGCAAGCGCGTCTTGATCCGTGCCGATTTAAATGTGCCGGTCAGCAACGGCAAGGTGACATCCGACGCTCGCATTAGCGCCTCCATGGCAACCATCACCTTTGCCTTAAAGGCCGGCGCCAAAGTCATGGTGACCTCGCACTTAGGCCGTCCAGAAGAAGGCGTGTACTCCGAAGAAAATTCATTGCAGCCAGTGGTGAATGTGATCAGCGCAAAACTCAATCGGCCGGTACGCTTAATCAAAAATTGGTTGAATGGCGAGGTTGCTGTGGCAGCCGGCGAGTTAGTGGTGCTGGAAAACTGCCGCTTTAATGTAGGTGAGAAGAAAAACAACGACGACTTGTCACAAAAATACGCCAAACTGTGCGACGTGTTTGTCATGGATGCCTTTGGCACGGCCCATAGGGCAGAAGCCTCTACCCACGGGGTGGCGAAGTATGCTGCGGTGGCGGCCGCCGGCATTTTATTGGTCAACGAATTGGAAGCTTTAAGCAAAGCCTTGCTCAAACCCGCACGGCCCATGGTGGCCATCGTTGGCGGCAGCAAAGTCTCAACCAAGCTAACGGTATTGGAAAGTTTGTCTGAAAAAGTAGACCAAATGGTGGTTGGTGGTGGCATCGCCAACACCTTTTTAAAAGCAGCCGGCCATGAAGTAGGCGGCTCGCTGTGCGAAGACGACTTGGTGCCGGTAGCACGCACCTTAATGGACAAAATGAGCCAAAGAGGAGCAACCATTCCTATTGCCGTCGACGTGGTGTGCGGTAAAAAATTCGCAGCCGACGAGCCTGCCGTAAGGAAAGACGTGGAAAACGTGGCCAAAGATGACATGATTTTTGATATTGGCTCGAAATCTGCTAGTCAAATAGCAGACATCATTAAACATGCCGGCACCGTTGTCTGGAATGGCCCGGTTGGCGTGTTTGAATTTGACCAATTTGGCGAGGGAACCAAAACCATCGCCATGGCCATAGCCAACAGCAATGCATTCACCTTGGCTGGCGGCGGCGATACCATAGCCGCCATCCAGAAATACGGCATAGAAGATAAAGTGGATTACATTTCCACCGCCGGTGGGGCATTTTTGGAGTTCCTAGAAGGCAAAACTTTGCCTGCGGTGGCCATACTAGAACAACGTGCTGCGCAGTAATACTGAGCCTAAAGCGCAGCATCGTAAAATGGGGCGATATGCCCCATTTTTATTTGAAATTAAAGCAACACTTACGTTGAAAAGGCTAAGCGCTTGACCTTACGCAAAACAAAAATCGTCGCCACCCTAGGCCCATCCTCAAACAGCGAGGAAATGCTGGCACGCATGATCACGGCCGGCGTGAACGTGGTTAGGCTCAACTTCTCTCACGGCAGTGCCGACGAGCACATTCACCGAGCCGCTATGGTGCGTGCCATTGCCGCTAAACTCAACCGGCCCATAGGAGTGTTGTGCGACTTACAAGGCCCAAAAATACGCATAGGCCGATTCGAGTTAGGCAAGGTCAGCCTTAAAACCGGCGACGTCTTTATCTTGGATGCCGATTGCGAATTAGGCAATCAATTCCACGTAGGCCTAGATTACAAAACCTTGCCAAAAGAGGTGGCGGAAGGCGTGATCTTACTGTTAGACGACGGCCGTATTAGCATGCAAGTGGACCGAGTTAAAGGCAACCAAATCCATTGCCTGGTGTTAAGCGGTGGCGTACTCAGCAATAACAAAGGCATCAACCGCCAAGGCGGCGGCTTGTCTGCCGAAGCCTTGACTAAAAAAGACCGTGTAGATATCAAAACTGCCGTGGCATTGGAAGCCGATTTCATCGCCATGTCTTTTCCTAAGACCGCCGCCGATGTGGAATTGGCAAGAAGCCTAGTCAAGCAAGCCGGCGGCCATGCCAGCATCATCGCCAAAATAGAACGGGCCGAAGCCATAGACAATTTAGCCGCCATCATTGAGGCCTCGGATGCCATCATGGTTGCCCGCGGCGATTTAGGGGTGGAAGTAGGTGACGCCGCCGTGCCCGGTCTACAGAAACGCATGATACGCATGGCACGAGCGCAAAACAAATTGGTGATCACGGCCACGCAAATGATGGAATCCATGATCAGCAGCCCTATCCCGACCCGAGCAGAAGTCTCCGATGTGGCGAATGCCGTGTTAGATGGCACCGATGCCGTCATGCTGTCGGCCGAAACCGCCGCCGGTCAATACCCACTCGAAACCGTGCAAGCCGTGCACCGAGTGGTCATGGAAGCGGAAAAAGAATACATCAAACTCGAGCACGCCGAAAAACCGGAGCAGGTTTTTTTACAAACCGATGAAACCATTGCTGCCGCAGCCATCTTCACGGCCAAACACTTAAAAGTGAAAGCCATTGCCGCCTTAACGCAATCCGGCAACGCGGCTCGCTGGCTATCCAGAGCCGATGCAGAAGTGCCTATCTATGCGCTTTCTCCAGATAAATTGGCTAGACGAAAACTGACTTTACACCGTGGCGTTTACCCCTTCCCGATTGAACAAGCTAATAAAAACAAAGATGAAATCTTGCAAGAAATGGAGCAGGTCTTGTTGCAACAAAAAATGGTCAGCCCGGGTGACACGGTGCTGCTGACCTTTGGTGAACCGATAGGCAGCCCAGGCGGTACCAACACTTTAAAAATTGTCAAAATTGGCCCCATTCTAGCCAAATAAAACCCGTTGGCAGCCCGTTTAAAACTAGGCAAGACAGATAATGTTTTGTTTGGCTTTAGTTGGCATTTATAATAAGCAATCCACCCCTTAAAGCTTAAAGCACGCTCATGACCACGCCTTTACTCCAAACGCAGTTAGCCAGCCTTAAACGCATACACCAAGGTAAAGTGCGTGACATTTATGAAATCGATGCACAGACCATGTTGCTGGTGAGCACAGACAGGCTGTCTGCCTTCGATGTGATATTGCCAACCGGCATCGCCCACAAAGGCGCCATGTTGACGCAAATGGCCAATTTTTGGTTCGAAAAACTGAAGCACATAGTGCCTAATCACTTAACCGGCATCGCCCCTAATAGCGTGGTGACGGATCCGGTGGAGCAAGCACAGTTAGGCTCGCGCGCCGTGGTGGTGAAAAAATTAAAAGCCCTGCCCATAGAAGCGATCGTGCGTGGCTACTTGGTCGGCAGCGGCTGGAAAGAATACCAAGCGCGTGGCACCGTCTGTGGCATCCCTCTAGCGGCTGGTCTACAAGAAGCCGCGCAATTAGCCGAACCTATATTCACCCCATCCAGTAAAGCCGCGGTGGGTGAACACGATGAAAACATCAGCCTAGCGCAATGCACTGATTTGCTTGGTGCTGACATGGCTGCGCAAGTGGCTAAGGTCGCCATTGCCTTGTATAAAGAGGCGGCGGCTTATGCCTTAACTCGCGGCATCATTATCGCTGACACCAAATTTGAATTCGGCCTGGACGAGCAAGGCGTGCTGCATGTCATGGACGAGGTACTCACCCCAGACTCATCGCGTTTTTGGCCTGCCGAAAGCTACGTCTTGGGTAAAAACCCACCCAGTTATGACAAGCAATACGTGCGCGACTGGCTAGAAGCCAGCGGTTGGAATAAAACCGCCCCGGCCCCAGCTCTTCCGGCTGATGTGGCAAAGAAAACCAGTGAAAAATACATGGAGGCCTTTGAACGCCTTACTGGTCATGCTTTAAAAATAGACTAATGGCCGCAAGACCAGTGCCGCGTGATTAAGCAATTAAAAATTTACGCCAAGCAACTAAAGCAAGAATTGGCCGTTTACCGCTTATTGTTAAAGCACCCGCGCACACCGCGGTTAGCTAAGCTGTTGTTGGCTTTAGCCATAGGCTATTTGTTATTACCCTTCGACCTGATACCGGATTTTATTCCCGTGCTCGGCCAATTGGACGAACTGATCATCATCCCGCTACTGGTCTATTTGGCTGTATTGCTGATACCGAAAAGTCTGCTACTAAGCTGCCGTGTGCAAGCTCAGGCTAGCCAAGCGCCAGAAGTTTAATTGCATTATGCGCGTTAATTTAGCCGGCTCGCTTGCTATAATTGCGACTCAAAATTTAAGTACAGCATTCATTCATTTTAATAGTTAGGACTCACCCATGTCGTTAAACCAAGTGCCTACCGGTAAAGATGTACCCAATGATTTCAATGTGATCATTGAAATCCCCATGCAAGGCGACCCCGTTAAATACGAAGTAGACAAAGACAGCGGCGCGATTTTTGTGGACCGTTTTATGGGTACGGCCATGCAGTACCCAACGAATTATGGCTACGTCCCTCACACCTTGGCCGATGACGGCGACCCAGTCGATGTTTTAGTCATGACGCCAGTGGCACTCATTCCTGGAGTGGTGGTGCGTTGCCGTCCACTAGGCGTATTGCTAATGGAAGACGAAGCCGGTTTAGACGCTAAAGTGTTGGCTGTGCCAGTAGAAAAAGTGTGCGGGTTATACGGCCACCTTAAAACCCATAAAGATTTATCGGCTTGGCGTTTGGACATGATTGCCCACTTCTTTGAGCATTACAAAGATTTGGATAAAGGCAAATGGGTCAAAATTAACGGTTGGGGCGATATTGATCAAGCCAAGAAAGAAATCTTGGACGGCGTGGCCAACTACAATAATGCCAAGGTAAAACCAGCGTTCTAGACTACGCTAAAGATTAATCGCTAAATGCGATGCAAGCATGCCGACAGGGCTTTCAATTCCTTTTCGGCTCGCTTGTAATCGGGACAAATACTGGCCACCGTGGCCCAAAATTTTGCCGAGTGGTTCATTTCTTTTAAATGCGCCAACTCGTGGCAAACCACGTAGTTAATGATGTGCGGTGGCGCTTGCAATAAGCGCCAATTCAAACGGATTTGTTTTCTCGAATTGCAACTGCCCCAACGTGAACTGGTGTTTGATAAAGCCAAGGATGCAAAGCTGACGCCAAGCTTACTGGCGAACAGTTCCAAACGCCGGCTAAAATCCAACAAGGCTTGTTTCTTGTACCAAACCAGAACCTTACGCGCCACCAGCTTAGTATCCTGCGGATTGGGCAAGGCCAATTGCAAAATACCAGGCTCGTGCTGCACCGCTTTAGACTGGGCGTCGTGCTCTACCACCAGCCGCATAGGCTGACCTAAATAAAGCAGACTGTCACCGTGTTGCCAAGCCATG
>CALQUO020000042.1 GCA_943333775.2 Methylotenera oryzisoli | reverse complement strand
ACATTGAAAGTCATTGCGCCATTCATGAGCAACTGCTCGTCGGCATAACTTACTTGAGGCACCTGTCCAGAAATCTTACCTTGCATGCTAGGCCAACCCAGCGCTTGACTGAATTCCGCCATACTAATCGGCGTCAAATTCATGCTGACGTGCCAATACCATTGGCCATCAATAATCGCGGCCGATAGGTCGGTGAAGTTCAGTGCGCCGTCTAGTAAAGGCAAGCTCAGCTTACGCGCACTCAATGCGTAACGATTAATCTGTGCCTGCAATTGCGTTTTAGCCAAAGGCAGCTTGAGCAAATGCCCGGAGGCATAAGCCACCGACTGCGTTTTCACCTGATCGTAATCCCATGGTAGATTCGCTTGCAGCTGCTTAAAGGCAAATTTACCCTTGTTGTCACGGATGTCGGTATCGCGCAGAGTTAACTCAAAGCTTTTGGGCTGACCGTCTTTTAGCTCAAATTGCCAATCTGCTTGGCCAGTCACCGTTAAATCACCGAACACCGATTTTTCTGCCATGGGCTTTAAAAACACCGCATACAAGCCGGCAAAATCCACTTCTTGCGCACTGATGCTGGCTTCCTCAAGCCGACCCGTCACCGTGTTTATACGCCCTGCCGCTGACACGCGGCCCACGCCATTGACTAATAAATTGGCTTTATCTACCCACAGCAGATCGTCGATAAAACGGCCATTGATGTCCAATTGATTACCGGCCTTAGCAAAATAAAACGGCTGCCAATATAGCTCACCGGTATCCGACCGCAGCAGCCCCTGCCATGCCCAACCGCCTTGCGAAGGCTTGGCTGACAAGGCAATTTGACCACTTAATTTATCTCCAGCATGCAAGCCAGAGCCATCGCTAAATTGCGCGTCGCTGAAGCGCAAATCGGCCGCCAACTGTTCCGGCTGAATATTGACCTGCAAGGAGAACGGCAACTGAATTTGCTTAGCCTGCAATTGGCCGTTTAGGCAGTCTATCTGCCCGGCTTCTGTCATTGCCAGGCGACCGCAACTGAGGCTAAAGGGAATATAGCCAGTTGATTGCTTGTCTTGTGCTTCGGGCTTTAATGCCGTTTTTGCTGTGAGTTTTATTTGGGCTTTTAAGCTTAATCTGGCTGCTTCGCCTTGCCAATCCAGGTTAAGGTCGGCATTTTTTAATGTGGCGCTTGGGCTAACGAGCTGGTCTATTTGCACCCGGACTGCGCTGATGGCATAGGCGCTTGGACTGCTTAGGCTGGCTAATAAAAAACAGACTAGTAAACGTGTGCGGCGCATGAGCCTATGCCCTTAAGCGGGGAACACCCCAGTGGACAAGTAACGGTCACCGCGGTCACAGACTATGGTAACTATCACGGCATTTTCCACTTCCTGGGATAATTTCAGCGCCGTATAGAGCCCGCCGCCACTAGAAATGCCGGCAAAAATGCCTTCTTTGGCGGCCAATTGACGGGTGGTGTTTTCAGCTTGCGCTTGGTTAACGTAGCGCAAGGCGTCCACGCGCTTGGCATCGTAAATTTTTGGTAAATACGCTTCCGGCCATTTGCGTATGCCGGGTATTTGGCTGCCCTCTTCCGGTTGCACGCCAATGATTTTGATGGTGGGATTTTGCTCTTTTAAATAGCGTGACACGCCCATGATGGTGCCTGTCGTGCCCATGCTGGCGACAAAATGGGTGACCTTACCGTTTGTGTCACGCCAAATTTCTGGGCCCGTGGTTTCATAATGCGCCAAGGGGTTGTCACTGTTCGCAAATTGATCCAAGACTAAGCCTTCGCCTTCAGCCTGCAACTTCATGGCCACGTCCCTGGCCAATTCCATGCTGCCGTCTTTAGGCGTTAATATAAGCTCGGCGCCGTATGCGGTCATGCTCTGGCGGCGCTCTATGCTTTGGTTTTCTGGCATGACCAATATCATTTTATAGCCCCGCATGGCCGCCACCATGGCCAAGGCAATGCCGGTATTGCCGCTAGTGGCCTCGATTAGCGTGTCACCCGGCTTGATGTCGCCTCTGGCCTCAGCACGGCTAATCATGCTGTAAGCCGGCCTGTCTTTCACCGAGCCAGCAGGGTTATTGCCTTCTAATTTGAGCAATATGGTGTTGCTGGTTTTGCCCGCCATGCGCTGCAATTGCACCAAGGGCGTGTCGCCAACAAAATGATCTAAAGTTTTATATGCCATATCCGGTCGCTTGCTATTTCTTTGTTAAATACAGGGCATAGGCCGCCAAGCCCAAATAAGCCAACAAGGCCAACTGCGGCAAGCTTAAGCCTAAAAAGGTCCAGTCGATGGCCGCGCAATCGCCGGTGCCTCGAAACACCAAGGTCAGGGCTTTTTGCAGGGGGAAGTTTTCAAACATGTAATCAAAGCCCACGCCGCAATCGGCGATGATGCTGTCACGGTGTGCCTGCAACCACCAATGGCGTAAAGCTACGCCGGCGCCGCCCAATGCAGTTAACACCAACAAAGCCGTAACGGTTTTTTGCCAAATCGCTTTAGCAGGCAGTAAAGTGCCAACAAGGAACAGCAAACCTAAACCCATGAACACCATGCGTTGCGATATGCACAATGGGCAAGGATTCAATTGGTAACGGGTTTGTATCCACAAAGCCAAAGCCACCAAACCGAAACTGGCAAAAAAACCCAGCCAATAGCCGCGTTTCCCACTTAAGCATTTATTTAGCATTGCCCTATCCTTGTTTGCACCGAATGTGCGCTTATAATTGCATGACCTGAACATTGTAATTGATAACGCCTCATGACTGAACCCACTTTAGCCCACAGCCAGCAAATTAGCAGCAACAAAATACTGACGGTCTCGGAGTTAAATCGTTTAGCCAACCAACTGTTAAGCCAAAGCTTCCCTTTGTTTTGGGTGTCAGGCGAAGTGTCTAACCTGACTCGCGCGGCAAGTGGTCATTGGTATTTCTCACTTAAAGATGCCGGCGCACAAGTGCGCTGTGTGATGTTTAAAGGCCGCAATAGCTATTTGGATTGGGCACCCAAAGAAGGCGATAAAGTCGAAGCGCGCTGCACGGTCACCTTGTACGAAGCGCGTGGTGACTTTCAACTGACCATCGAATTTTTACAACGCGCCGGCCTAGGGGTGTTATTCGAAGCCTTTGAAAAACTCAAAGCCAAATTGCAAGCCGAGGGTTTATTTGACCCCAAGCTGAAACAAGCCATACCGACCCACCCCAAGCAAATAGGCATCGTCACCTCGGCCGATGCGGCCGCCTTAAAAGACGTGCTCAGCACCCTGCAACGGCGCATGCCCAGCATACCAGTAATTATTTACCCCTCACCGGTGCAAGGCAAAGGCGCGGCGTCATTAATAGCCGAGGCCATCAACACGGCGGACCAACGCGCCGAATGCGAGGTGCTGATTATTTGCCGAGGAGGAGGCAGCATGGAAGACTTGTGGTCATTTAACGAAGAAATCGTTGCAAGAGCGATCGCCGCCTGCCGCATTCCGACCATCAGTGGCGTGGGCCATGAAACCGATTTCACCATTTGCGATTTTGTCGCCGATAAACGGGCGGCCACCCCCACCGCTGCAGCCGAGCTGGTTAGCCCATCTCGTGAGGCCATGCTAAATGGACTCAAACAACTTAGCTTGCAATTGGCCAGAGCCTGCTCAGGTTGGCTCAATCAACGCAACCAAGCATTGGATTACTTAGCCCGCCGACTGATTTCACCGACGCAACAAATCGCCCAACAAAAAACCCAGCTTAGCCAAGCGGCCTACCGCTTAAATAACCTATTGCAACAACAGCTGTCCTTGAAAAAACAGCATGTCTTGCGTTTGGGGCAAAACCTAGACCACCTTAATCCAGGCGCCGTGCTAAGCCGTGGCTACGCATTTGTGCAAAATAAAGATGGGGCCATCATCAGTGCCAGCAATCAGTTGGAAACCGGTGAAGCGATCACCCTAAACTTTGGCAAAGGTTCAGCCCATGCCACCGTTACCAAGATCAAACCTTAGACACGCATGACCAACCCTATTATGCCCGCTGATTTTGGCTTTAATTTTGACAACAGTTATTTGGCACTGCCGGCCACTTTTTATCAAAAGCAAGCGCCCAGCCCGGTTCAAGAACCGGCCATGCTGGTGTTTAACCAAGCCCTCGCAAACGAATTAGGCTTAAACGCCGCCACACTTGCAAGCCAAGGTGCTGCCTACTTGGCTGGCAATAAATTATTCGCTGGATCCGAGCCGATTGCGCAAGCCTATGCCGGCCATCAATTTGGTCACTTCAACCGCTTGGGCGACGGCCGCGCCATTTTATTGGGCGAGCACCTGACGCCAAATCAGCAACGCTTAGACATTCAATTAAAAGGCGCCGGCAGGACAGGCTACTCACGTTCGGGCGACGGGCGTGCCGCACTGGGGCCCATGCTGCGCGAATACCTAATTAGCGAAGCCATGCACGCCTTGGGCGTGCCCAGCACACGTAGCTTGTGCGTGACGACGAGTGGCGAAGCGGTATACCGCGAGGAAGCTTTGCCAGGTGCCATATTATGCCGGGTAGCCGCCAGCCATTTGCGCGTTGGCACCTTTCAATATGCCGCTGCCGAGCAAAACCACGCGCTATTAATAGCCCTAGCCGACTACACCATAGACCGCCATTTCCCAGACCTTCGCGCACAGGCACAGCCTTATTTGGCTTTACTGGAATCGGTCATAGACCGCCAAGCGCAATTGCTAGCCCAGTGGATGCAGTTGGGGTTTATACACGGCGTCATGAATACCGATAACATGAGTATTTGCGGCGAAACCATAGATTATGGGCCTTGCGCTTTTCTTAACCGCTACCATGCCGAGGCGGTGTTTAGCTCCATTGATAAAAACGGCCGTTATGCGTATGGCAATCAGCCGCAAATGGCCCTGTGGAATCTAGTGAGACTAGCCGAAACCTTGTTAGCCCTAATAGACACGAATCAAGAAAAAGCCATAGAACTGGCTCACGCCAGCCTAGAAAACTTTAACGCGCTTTATGCTAACTATTGGTTATCGGGCATGCGCAAAAAATTAGGTTTGTTTAACGCCGAAGACGACGATCAAGCACTGGCTGACTCACTGTTGCAACTCATGCAAACCCATCAAGCCGATTACACCCACGCATTTAGAGCATTGTGCCATGGGGCATTTAAACCCAGCGCCTTGTATAAAGCCCCTGAATTTCGAAATTGGATGGGCCTATGGCATGCCAGATTGAGCAGGCAATCACAAAGCGGTGAAGAAAGCATGCAATTAATGCAAAGCGTCAACCCAACGGTTATTCCTCGCAACCACTTTGTCGAAGACGCCTTGCAACAGGCCGTCTACGCCAACGACTTGTCGGCATTTCAGGCCTTGTTAGCTGCCATCAGTCAGCCTTATATCGCCAGCGACCTAAACGACCCATACCAGCAAGCACCTAAGGCAGGGTTTGATGACGCTTATAAAACCTTTTGTGGCACTTGATTAGTGAAGCACGCTAGACAATAAAAAAGTAAACACTTAACTATCTACTACCTAACTTAGCAATTGTTTGATAGTTTTTCTGTATCGCTGCAACTGCTTTTTGCTTCTTCTGCCTATCCTTCTAAGCCTTAAGCAATTTACCTGCACGTTCTTTCTGCTGCTTTAATGCGTTGATACATGCTTGCGGTGCAGTCAGAGATTTGATTGGTTGTATTGTTTTAAATTCGTAAAAGCGCATAACTGTATTTATATGTAAAAAATTTGACAAAAATACTATTTTGGTTTAGTTTAATTCGACTTAAATGATGCAATTCTCAAATTTTAATGCAATATGCCCAATAAAAATGCAGATTTATATGGTAGATGGAAATATGCTAGCTTAAATATTAAAGCTGGCAGCTTTGTTGTTTACGATAGCTTTATGAAAAAAGAACGTGAGTTTTTTGTGCCATTTTTATATGAAGTTAAGATTGAGGGTGAGATGGCTTTTATAACTACAACGCATAGTAAAGTGATGGCATTAAATCTTAATACAACTAAAAGAAGCTTTTTAAATTAAATCTCCAAAGCTCATTTAAATATCCTTCTCACCTAACTAATATAGGTGAACAAACCACATTGTCCCGTCCATACATAGCTTCTAATTGCAGCATTGCTTTGTAGCTATCCGTTTCTTGCACTAGCACTTTAGTTGTTGTTTTACTTGTTGTTGTCATTTGTAGCTTAACTATGCTGATATAGCATAGCTTGTCTTTCCAATATATGTTCTGTGTGAGCTGCTTTTAGCGCCATATAGCTTTCCCATAAAACGTATGTTTTAAGTAATAAATATAACAGTATATTCAGTAATGATTTTGTGCAACGACTGTGCAACAGGAATTTTAGGCAAAAAATAGATTACATTTCTGTAAGCTACTGATTTTATTGGTGCCCGGAGCCGGAGTCGAACCGGCACACCCTTACGAGCGAGAGATTTTAAGTCTCTTGTGTCTACCAATTTCACCACCCGGGCGGATAGCAGGTCTACAACAAATTGCGGTGCGTATTCTAACACCTTAGTTTGCATTTTTCTAAGCAAAAAATAGCTTTTTTAAAGAATAGTTGCAAAAAGAACAGCCGTTGCCAATTTTACTTATTGATCAACGACGACTGCATTTATCGGCATTTAATATAGATTAAAAATCTGTTGGATTACGCTAGAACTTGGTTGATAATAGCGCTCCTATCTAAATTTCAAGTCATTTTAATGTCATCCACTACTGGCAATAAAACAAAACTTTCCGCACTGACTTTAGCCGCACTAGGCGTAGTTTTTGGTGACATTGGCACCAGCCCACTGTACACCATGAAAGAAGTCTTTTCGGTGGGCATGCATCCCGTGCCTCTCAACGAAGTCAATATGTTCGGCATTTTATCGCTGATCGTTTGGGCTTTAATCATGGTGGTATCGGTTAAATACGTGGCCTTTATTATGCGTGCCGACAACCGCGGTGAAGGCGGCATCATGGCCTTGCTGGCTTTAGCCAGCCACAATGCGGCAGGCGATGCAAAAAAACAGCACACCATCATGTTGCTGGGCATCCTTGGCGCCTGCATGTTTTATGCGGATGGCATGATTACCCCGGCCATTTCGGTGTTGTCTGCGGTAGAGGGTCTGGAACTGGCCGCCCCGGTTTTACACCCCATGATATTGCCGGTTACCTTACTGGTCTTATTCATCCTCTTTTGGGCGCAAAGCAAAGGCACCGCTTTAGTGGGTGCATTTTTTGGCCCTATCATGCTGCTGTGGTTTACGGTGTTAGGCGTGCTCGGCATTCAGGGCATCATGCAAAATCCAAGCATATTGCAGGCCCTCAATCCAATTTACGCCTTCAACTTCTTTAGTGTCAGTCCATGGATTGCCTTCGTGGCATTGGGCGCCGTGGTCTTGGCGGTTACTGGCGCCGAAGCACTGTATGCCGACATGGGCCACTTTGGTCCCTTTCCTATACGCTTAGCGTGGTTTGGTTTTGTTTTACCCGCGCTCATTCTCAATTATTTTGGCCAAGGTGCCTTGATTTTGCAGGATCCGGAAAGTGTAAAAAATCCTTTTTACCTATTGGCGCCAGAATGGATGCTCTACCCGCTCATTGTGTTGGCCACACTGGCGGCAGTGATTGCTTCACAAGCAGTGATTACCGGCGCTTTTTCCGTATCCCGCCAAGCCTTGCAATTGGGTTATTTACCGCGCATGCATGTGGAACATACTTCCGAAAGTGAAGAAGGGCAAATTTACATGCCACGCGTCAACTGGGGCTTGATGCTAGGCGTGATGGCATTGGTCTTAAGCTTCAAATCCTCTGGCAATTTAGCGGCGGCATACGGCATTGCCGTGACCGGCGACATGGTCATTACCACTTTATTGGCCGGCATCGTTTTCCATCATATTTGGGGCTGGAGCAAATTGCGCACCGGCATGCTGGTCGCCTTGTTCTTGGTGGTCGACGTGGCTTTCTTTAGTGCCAACGTATTGAAAATACCCGATGGCGGCTGGGTGCCATTGGTTATAGGCATTTTTATTTTCACCTTAATGCTGACCTGGAAAACCGGTCGCAACATGCTCTATTCCATGCTTAAAAACGAAGCCATGGCCATAGACCCGTTCATTGCAGCGGTCGGTGCGCATCCACCCTTGCGCGTGAGTGGCACGGCCATATTCATGACGCCCAACTTAGACGGCGTGCCGCATGCCATGCTGCACAACCTAAAACACAACAAAGTTTTGCACGAAAAAATGGTCTTGCTGACGGTCAAGTTCTTGGATTACCCGCACACTTCCAATGAGGAACGCGTCACGGTAGAAGATTTACCGAATGAGTTTTACCGTGTCACGGTGCGCTATGGCTTTAAGGACGAACCAGATTTACCTAGGGATTTGGTCTTGTGCGCTGAGCAAGGCCTGGTGCTGGATGCCATGGACACTTCTTTCTTTGTCGGCAAAGAAATTCTCATTGCCAGCAACGCGTCCGGCATGGCTTTCTGGCGTAAGAAAATCTTCATTGGCTTATT
>CALQUO020000041.1 GCA_943333775.2 Methylotenera oryzisoli | reverse complement strand
TCAATGCCATCGCCGAAGCCGATTTGGCTAGGCGTGTTATGCACGCCGCCAAGGCCGATGACAGGCTGCCGCGTGGCTACAGCAATGGCTTGCTCGGCCTGCATGATAGGCGGCCATTCACCTATAGCGAGGATGAAATTAAAGGGATTGCCAGCATGATCAAAGACCCTAACTTTCGTATCCAGGTCAGTGAGCAGGGTGTGCATGTTTACAATAGGGATGGGCTGCACCAAGCGACCGATCCCTTTGCGCTTTACCCTTTGCTAGACGTACATGACGATGCCTCGCATGCTTTTTATTTAGGTGTGGAATTAGCTAGGGCGCAAATTGCCTGGCAACTGAAAAAACGTTACGTGCAAGATCAAGCCTTGGAGTGGGGTGTAAGCGCAGCAACGACTCAGCCTGAGGCAAAAATTGCCCATCGTGAAGCTGCCATGAGTGCACGAAAATTAGCCGCGCAAAAAAATAAATCATGATATTCGAAACCATCGTCACCAGCATGAATGATCAAGGCGAGGTCCACGTGGCACCATTTGGCATACAAAGGCTGGGCGAGACAGTCATTATTTCTCCGTATAAGCCATCCTTAACCTTAAGCAATATCATTGCCACTCAACGCGCCGTGCTTAGCCTCTGCGATGACGTGCGGGTGTTTGCTGGGGCGCTGACTAATAGGCAGGCTTGGTCGCTGTTGCCAGCCGAGCAGCTTTTGGGCTATCGGTTGGCGGATTGTTTAGCGCATGAAGAATTGACTTTATTGCGCGTGGAGAAGGATGCCGTGCGTCCGCGCTTGCATATGCAGTTACAGCATCGAGTTCTGCATCAACCATTTGCGGGCTTTAACCGCGCACAAGCCGCGGTGATTGAACTGGCGGTTTTGGTCAGCCGTTTAACTAGGTTGCCCAAAGACAAAGTGCAATCAGAAAGGCAGTATTTGCAAATTGCCATTGACAAAACTGCGGGTGAGCGTGAGCTACAGGCATGGGCTTGGCTGACCGATAAAATAGACAACCACTATGCCGCACAAGACGGGAGCAATCTCGCATGAATGCCGCTCTGCTGGGCCGGCAAACTAGCCCGCTATTGCTGATCAGCGTTTGCACGCTGGATGAGGCGAAAATAGCGCTGGCGCAGGGCGCCAATATAATAGACCTAAAAAACCCCCACGCCGGCGCCCTGGGGGCATTGCCACTGGCGGATATCCGCAGCATCGTCGCCCACATAAAGCTGCAGCCCATGACCCAAAAAATACTGACCAGCGCGACCTTGGGTGATTTGCCCATGCAAGCTGAGCAGTGGCTGCCGCAACTAGATCAAGTCATCGCCACCGGTGTGGGCATCATTAAAATTGGCTTTTTTGCCACAGAAGATTATGAAGGCTGCATGCAAGCGCTGCTACCCTATACGCAGGCTGGCCATCAACTGATTGCTGTAATGTTTGCGGAAATCACCTACCCTGATAGTTTACTTGCCGACATAAAGCAAGCAGGTTTTCTGGGCGTGATGCTGGATACGCAAATTAAAAATGGCTTGAGCCTATTTGACCACTTCAGTGCCAAGCAAGCTAGAGAATTTGCCAAGCAGGTTGCAGCACAAAGCTTGCTATTGGGTTTGGCTGGATCATTGAGAGATAGCCACCTAGTGGCGGCGAAAAACCTGCAGCCAAACTTTATTGGTTTTAGAGGCGGGGTGTGCGTTGCTAATCAACGCCAATCCACGCTGGATGCTGATAAAATTAAAGTAATTCGTAAGATGCTGTGAAATTTTGTTATCATTGTTAAAAAATTATTAGTAGGGTTGATAGCTAAGGCGCATTTAAGGCCATTAGATTTCAGCTAAGGAGAAAACATGAAAAATAATCATCAGTTTATAGTAGCAATGCTTTCAGTGATTGGCTTGTTGTCAGGCAATGCCAGCGCAGAAGAGGCGTACAGTGGTGCATGGTATGCCCTGCCGGGCGTGAGCTTGATGGACACCGATAAAGACTTGGCTGCCAAAAATGGCGGCGGTGCGTCCATTCGCTTTGGCAAGGAACTTAGCCCGCATTGGGATATTCAGTCTGGGCTCAGTTACGCGCGTGCTAACGATGATTTGGGTGTTAATGGCCGTTACAAACAAACCAGCTTGGGCATGGATGCCCTCTATATGTTGGGTCGTGACAGCTTCCGTCCTTTCTTGCTAACCGGTTTGGGTGTGGCTAATAACAAGCTTGATTATTCTCTGCAAAATAAAAGCAAAACTTCATGGCTAGCCAACATAGGCTTGGGTGCCCAGTATTTATTCAACGACAGCTTTGGTTTGCAAGCCGATGTGCGCCAACAATGGACACGTTCTAATGCTAATTCTAATGCAGACCCAGTATTTGATGCTGGCGGTACCGTAGGCAACACTTTGCTTAATTTAGGTGGAGTATTCCGCTTTCCTGCACCAACCGCCATTCCAGTAGCCGAATCGGCGCCGGTAGCCGCACCAATGCAAGCCAATGCTTCGCCTGATGCGCCTGTGGTAGTCGAGTTGCCAGCTTGTAAGCCGAGCTTTGAAACCGTTACCATATTGGCTGAAAAATTGTTTGCCTTTGATCAAGATAAGCTGAAAGATAGCTCCAAACCAACTTTGGATGAAGTGGCTAGTAAAATTAAAGCCAACGCCGATCTAGAGTTGGTGTTGGTAACCGGCCATGCTGATAAGTTAGGCAGTGAAAGCTATAATCAAAAATTGTCAGAGCGTCGCGCCAATAAAGTCAAAGAATATCTGATGATGCAAGGCGTCTCGGCTAAACGTTTGCAGGCTTCTGGCAAGGGTGAGTCTGAGCCGGTGGTGGTATGCAAGGGAGACAAACCCAGCAAGAAACTCATAGAGTGCTTGCAGCCTAACCGCCGCGTGATTATTTCTGCCGAAAAACAACGTGATATGCCTTGCCGCTAAGCTAAATTTGCGCTGTTTTATCTATAAGCCCCGACATGACGGGGCTTTTTTATTGGTAGAATAAGTGCTATGGCCAATAGCAAACACTTTACCCCTGTCATCGCTGACGTTGATCTCATTATAGAAGCCCGCTGGATTGCGACCATGGCAGCCGATTTTGCCGTGCTGGAAGATCATGCTGTGGTGGTGCATGACGGACTTATTGTGTCCGTGCTGCCAAGCGAAGCGGCCAAACAGGCCTTCCACGCCACTGAACTGATTAGTTTGGGCGAGCAAGTGTTGTTGCCCGGTTTGATTAATGCGCACACGCATGCCGCCATGAGCTTGATGCGCGGCATGGCCGACGACTTGCCTTTAATGACTTGGCTGGAGCAACACATCTGGCCAGCCGAGCAGGCTTTGGTCTCACCGCAATTTGTGCAAGACGGCAGTTTGTTGGCCTGCGCCGAAATGCTTAGCGGCGGCATCACTTGTTTTAACGACATGTATTTCTTTCCGCAAGCGACCGCGGCGGCGGCCAGTCAAGCCGGTATGCGGGCCAATCTGGGGCTGTTGGTGTTGGATTTTCCATCGGCCTACGCCAGTGATGCAGACGATTATTTGCAAAAAGGCTTTGATGCTCACGACTCATGGCGCAATAACCCATTGATCAGTTCGTCGATTGCACCGCATGCACCTTATACGGTGTCCGATCGCAGCTTAGAAAAAGTCATCACCTATGCCGAGCAATTGGCGCTAGGCTTACACACACACCTGCATGAAACCTTGGAGGAGATCAGCCGTAGCGAATGCCAATACGGCATGCGTCCCTTAGCCAGGTTGGCTAAATTGGGCTTGCTAGGACCGGATTTGTTGGCCGCGCACGGCGTGCATTTATTGGATTACGAGATGGATATGTTGGCCGCATACGGTTGCCATATTGCGCATTGCCCCAGCTCGAATTTAAAACTGGCCAGCGGCATGGCGCCGGTGGTGGATTTGTTGGCTAAAGGCGTGAACGTGGCCTTGGGCACAGACGGCGCCGCCAGCAATAACCGTTTGGACATATTCAGCGAAATACGTTTGGCTGCCTTATTAGCCAAAGGCCTGAGCGCCGATGCCAGTGCTTTGCCGGCTATGCAAGCCTTGGCCATGGCCACCATTAACGGGGCAAAAGCCATAGGCTTAGACGAAAAGATAGGTTCGATAGAAGTAGGTAAGTACGCCGATTTAACGGCCGTGCGCTTGGATGAAGTATTGCTAGCACCATATTACGATCCCATCTCGCATTTGGTTTATTGCTGCGGTAGGGAACAAGTTAGCCACACCTGGGTGGCCGGCGAATTGCGTTATTGCAATGGCGTGTATGCCAATATTGAGCCTCAGGAATTAAAGGACATAGTAAACACATGGCAAGTAAAGATAGAGCAAGTCAAAAAACCGCCGACCAAGTAAGCTTGAATGCCGATCAGGCCGAGTTGCAAAAGTTTGCTGAACTCGCGCACAAATGGTGGGATGTAAACAGCGAATTTAAGCCTTTGCACGAAATCAATCCGCTGCGTTTAAATTGGATTAACGATTTGGTGGACTTAAAAGGCAAACGGGTGCTGGATGTTGGTTGCGGCGGCGGCATTTTATCCGAATCCATGCATTTTAAAGGGGCGAAAGTCACCGGCATTGATCTGGGTGAAAAAGCGCTGAACGTTGCTAAATTGCATCAGTTAGAAAGTGGCGCGGATGTGGATTATCAGTGCGTCTCAGCCGAGCAATTGGCCGCGCTGGAGCCAGCCAGTTTTGATGTGGTGACTTGCATGGAAATGCTGGAGCACGTGCCAGATCCGGCGGCCATCGTGGCCGCCTGCGCTAAATTGGTTAAACCCAATGGCTCGGTGTTTTTTTCCACCATTAACCGAAATCCAAAGGCTTACTTGTTGGCCGTGATTGGCGCGGAATACGTGCTTAACTTGTTGGCTAAAGGCACCCACGATTACGCTAAATTCATTAAGCCGTCAGAGTTATCAAGCTGGGCGCGTCATGCCAAACTCGATGTCATGAGCTTGCGTGGCATGAGCTATCACCCATTCAAACAAACCTACCGCTTGAGTGATGATGTGGCGGTCAATTACCTGATGCACACGGCGTTGCCTGCATGAGTGTGGTTTTATTTGATTTAGACGGCACCTTAGTCGATACCGCGCATGATTTAGGCTTAGCGCTCAATATGCAGTTAACTCGGCATGGGAAATCGCCCTTGCCACACGAGCGGATATGGCCGGTGGCCTCGCACGGCACACGTGGTTTATTGGAATTGGGTTTTGCTATCTATCCCGACGACAGCCAATTTGAAGCCATGCGTATGGAATACCTGGATTTGTATGAATTGGTGTATACCCAACATCCGTTATTTTTACCGGGCATTGCTGCCTTATTGGCAGCCTTAGACAGCAAGGGCGTTAAATGGGGCATAGTGACCAATAAGCCTAGGCGATTCTCGGTGAATTTAACTAAGGCAGTGAAGCTAGGTGACAGCAACTTGTTCGAGCGGGCTGCCTGTTTGCTTTGTGGTGACGATGCGCCGCAACCTAAGCCCGCGCCCGACACCTTGCTGATGGCATGCGCGCAAATGAAATGCCAACCGGAGCAATGCATTTATGTGGGTGATGCAGAACGTGATGTGCAAGCGGGCAGTGCGGCGGGCATGAAAACGGTGGTGGCCTTGTTTGGATATTTGGCCGAGACCGACAGGCCGCGTGAATGGGGTGCCGATGCATTAATTGAAACCCCGGTCGCCTTGCTAGAAAATCTAAGCTGTTGCGACTGATCACAAGCTAAGTAATGCTGCGCCTTTCCATCATGGCTTGGGCGAGGGTGCCGCTGTCCACGTATTCAATTTCCCCGCCCATGGGCATGCCACGCGCGATGCGGCTAGTTTTAATACCGCGCGCTTTGAGCAATTCACTGATGTAATGCGCGGTGGCGTCGCCCTCTACTGTGTAGTTAGTGGCCAATATCACTTCCTGCACCAAGCCGTCTTGTGCCCGTTTGAGTAGTTTTTCCAAATGGATTTCTTTAGGTCCCACGCCGTCTAGCGGCGACAAGCGGCCCATCAAAACAAAATACATGCCAGTGTAGGCGCGGGTGTTTTCCAACATGAGCAAGTCAGTCGGCATCTCCACCACGCAGAGTAAATGACTATCCCGTTGCTCGGATGCGCATAGAGGGCAAATGGCTTGTTCACTAAAGGTATTGCAGAGTTGGCAATGGTCTACCACCTGCAAGGCCTGATCCAATGACGTTGCTAAGCCGCTGGCACCTTTTCTATCGCGTTGCAATAAGTAGTAGGCCATGCGCTGCGCGGACTTAGGCCCGACACCGGGTAGGCAGCGCAGGCTGTCGATTAATTGTTCTAAGGCCGGAGGATTTTTCATTAAGCGCTGTTAGGCTTAATCTTAGAAAGGCAGTTTCATGCCAGCGGGCATGTAGTTAGCCATGCGCGCGGAGGAGGTGGCTTCCGCTTTAGCGGTGGCATCTTTTAATGCAATGACTAACAAATCTTCCAAGGTTTCCTTGTCGTCCATAACGCTGTCGTCTATGGCAACGCGTTTGACCACGTTGTTGCAAGCCATGGTGACTTTGACCAAGCCATTGCTGGCGATGCCTTCCACGTCTACATTAGCCAATTCCGCTTGGGCTTTTTGCATGTTCGCTTGCATTTGCTGGGCCTGTTTCATCATATTGGCCATGCCGCCTTTCATCATAGTGCTGCTCCTAAAATTAAAGGTTTAATTAAATTGGTTTAATGCTGTTGGGGATAATTTGTGCGCCAAAATCATTAATCAAGGCTTGCACAAAACCGTCTTCCTCTATGGCGGTTTCAGCCGTGCTTTGCGCCTGCGCTTTCTCTTGGTTGATTTGCTGGGCGAGCGTCTTACCAGTGCCACCCACACTAAAGTGCAGTTTGATTTTCTTATCAAAATACTGGTTAATCGCGGTGCTGAGTTTTTCTTGGTAATTAGGCACCAATAAGTGTTTTTGCATTTCCGGTACGCTCAGGCTGATGCTGTTTTCATCATAGCTGATGAGCTCGCAGTGCTGCGATAAGGCGCGCGCTAAACCCAGTTTTAGGTTGTCTACTAAGTTGCGCCAATCGCCATTAAATTGCCGGCTTAAGCCAGCGTCGACAGGCATGGGCTCATTATGGCTGTATTCGGCATCTGCATTAGCGGCCTCTGCCATAGGAATGGGCTCGCTAGGCATTGCCTCTTCATAAGGTATTTCGTCCATGCTAGGTGCTGGCGCAGTTTCCTCATGGGGCGCTTGCAGACTTTTCTCATGAGGCACTTTGGACTTGCTGGCCTCATTTTCCGCAACGCTTGGTGCCGAAGCTGTATCGGATACTACGGTTGCAACTGAGGCAGTGAGCGGTGCAAGACTCGTCGTTTGCAGCTTAAGCGCCGGGGGGCTGGCGTTGCTAAGTGCTTGGTCTTTAGGGCTGAACGCTAGCATGCGCAGCAAGCTCATGCTGAAGCCAGCCAATTCGTCGGGCGCTAAGCCTATGTCACGTCTGCCCAGTAGGGCGATTTGGTAGTATAACTGCAAGGTGGCCGCTGGTATTCTTTGCGCAAAGTCCAGCAAGACAGCACGTTCGGGTAAGTCATGAGCAACGCTGTCTGGCACAGTTTGTGCCACAGCTATTTGGTGCAGCAATTGCGCCAAATCGTTTAAAGCGCTTTCAAACGATAGGCTGCGGTATTCCATGGCTTGAGCTTGAGCTATTAAAGCCGGGCCGTCTTCTGCTAATAAAGCGTTAATCAGTTGGTATAAATAGCTTTGGTCAATCGCACCTAGCATGTCGCGTACTTCGGCTTCATTGACGCTTTGGCCGCCGTAAGCAATCGCTTGGTCGGTTAAAGATAGGGCATCCCGCATGCTGCCATCGGCCGCCCGAGCAATTAAGTGCAAGGCGCTGGCCTGAAAAGGGATGGCCTCTTGGGTCAAAATATTTTGCAGGTGATCAATAATCGAGGTGCCGGCCATTTGCCTTAGATTGAATTGCAGGCAACGCGACAAGACCGTAACCGGTACTTTTTGTGGGTCAGTGGTGGCCAGGATGAATTTAACGTGTGCCGGTGGTTCTTCTAGCGTCTTCAGCATGGCATTGAAGGCGCTTTTCGACAGCATGTGCACTTCATCGATGATGTAGACTTTAAAGCGCCCGGCACTGGGTGCGTATTGGGCATTGTCCAGTAGATCGCGCATGGCGTCGACTTGCGTGTTGCTGGCGGCATCCACTTCGATTAAATCAACAAAGCGTCCGCGGTCAATTTCCGTGCAGGCACTGCATACGCCGCATGGCTTAGCGCTGATGCCGGTTTCGCAGTTAAGGGATTTGGCTAAGATACGGGCTAGGGTGGTTTTACCTACGCCGCGGGTGCCGGTAAAAAGATAGGCATGATGAAGACGCTGCTGGTCCAAGGCGTTGCTTAGAGCCCGCACCACATGGTCTTGTCCAACCAGGGTTTCGAATGATTTAGGGCGCCATTTACGGGCCAGTACTTGGTAGCTCATGAGATTAATGCGTCTGCTTTCATTGGCTAATTTAATCGAATTGTTTACCCGCGCTAGCACCTTAATCTAACT
>CALQUO020000040.1 GCA_943333775.2 Methylotenera oryzisoli | reverse complement strand
CAAATTATTGCTGAAACTGGCGATAAAGTAATTGTTAGTGCTTCAACAGTAGAAGCCGACGTTCGTAAAAACCTGAAAAATGGTGGCAATATTGAAGCTGCGGCTTTAATTGGTAAATTAATTGCACAAAAAGCTAAGAAAGCCGGTGTTACTACCGTGGCTTTTGATCGCTCAGGTTATAAATATCATGGTCGTATTAAAGCGTTGGCTGATGCCGCACGTGAAAACGGCTTGTCCTTCTAATTGGTCTGATTGCTTAAGAGGTTAATGATGGCGAGAGAAATGGAACAGCAACAGCAGCAGACTGATGGTTTGCGCGAAAAGATGATTGCAGTTAATCGTGTTAGTAAAACGGTTAAAGGTGGTCGTATTATGAGTTTTGCAGCTCTTACAGTAGTTGGCGACGGCGATGGTGCGGTTGGCATGGGTAAGGGTAAAGCACGTGAAGTACCAGTGGCTGTGCAAAAAGCAATGGACGAAGCGCGTCGCGGTATGTTGAAAATTAATTTAACAAACGGCACTTTGCATCACGCTGTAACTGGCGTGCACGGTGCAGCAAAAGTGTTCATTCAACCTGCTTCTGAAGGTACCGGTATTATTGCTGGTGGCGCCATGCGCGCAATCTTTGAAGTGATGGGTGTGACTAACGTGGTTGCAAAATGCATTGGTTCAACCAATCCATACAACCTAGTTCGTGCAACATTGAATGGTTTAGAATCAATGAATACGCCAGCAGAGATCGCAGCTAAACGCGGTAAATCTGTTGAAGAAATTAGAGGCTAATCATGGCTAAAGACAAAAAAGAAGTGTCAACAATTAAAGTGACATTGGTTAAAAGTACCATTGGTCGTATTGAAGCGCACAAAGCCACTGTTAAGGGTTTAGGTTTACGCCGTATCCGTCACACAGTGGAAGTGCAAGATACACCAGCAATTCGCGGCATGATCAATGCTGTTAACTATCTGGTAAAGGTAGAAGGATAATGCAGTTAAATACAATTAAGCCTGCAGAAGGCGCTAAAAAAGAACGTCGCCGCGTAGGTCGTGGTATTGGTTCTGGTTTCGGTAAAACAGCGGGTCGTGGCCATAAAGGTCAAAAATCTCGTACCGGTGGCTTTCATAAAGTCGGTTTTGAAGGCGGTCAAATGCCTATTCAACGCCGTTTACCTAAACGTGGTTTTAAATCCATGACTAAGGCAAACACCGCGCACGTGCGTACCAGTGAATTGGCTTTAATTCCAAACGAAGTCATCGACTTGTTGGCATTAAAAGCAGCAAACATTGTTTCTGGCACCGTAAAAAACGCTAAGATTTTCTTGTCTGGTGACGTAACTGCTAAATACAACATTCAAGGTTTGTTGTTGACTAAAGGCGCTCGCGCTGCAGTTGAAGCAGCCGGCGGTAAAATTTTAGAAGCAGCATAAGAGACTATTTTGGCACAGGATGGATTACTAAAAACAGCATCAAAAATGGGCGAACTTAAAAGCCGCCTATTTTTTGTGTTAGCAGCATTGGTGGTTTACCGCCTAGGTGCGCATATCCCAGTGCCGGGTATCGATCCAGATGTATTAGCAAAGTTGTTTGAATCGCAAAGTGGCGGCATATTGGGCATGTTTAATATGTTCTCAGGTGGCGCTCTTTCAAGATTTACTGTGTTTGCTTTAGGTATCATGCCCTACATTTCTGCATCGATTATTATGCAGTTGATGGCAGCAGTATCGCCAAAATTAGAGCAGTTAAAAAAAGAAGGCGAAGCCGGCAGAAGAACGATTACCAAATACACACGCTACGGCACAGTGGTATTGGCATCATTCCAAGCTTTAGGTATAGCCATTGCGCTTGAATCCCAACCAGGTTTGGTATTGGATCCAGGCATGGCATTTAGATTGACCGCAATGATCACCTTGGTGAGTGGCACCATGTTCATTATGTGGTTGGGTGAGCAAATTACTGAACGCGGCATAGGTAATGGCATTTCTATCATTATCTTTGCTGGTATCGTAGCTGGCTTACCGCATGCATTGGGTACCACAGCAGAGATGGTTAATACCGGCGCGTTTAGTGTGCCGTTGGCTTTCTTCTTGTTGGTAGCAACAGTATTAGTAACGGCATTGGTGGTGTTTGTGGAGCGTGGACAACGCAAAATTACCGTCAATTACGCTAAGCGCCAAGTAGGCAATAAAGTCTACGGTGGTCAAACAACGCATTTGCCTATGAAGCTAAACATGGCCGGTGTCATACCGCCGATTTTTGCTTCTAGCATTATTTTATTTCCAGCGACATTGGCTGGTTGGTTTGGTAGTAGAGAGAGCATGTATTGGCTAAAAGACGTGGCGGCTGCATTGTCACCAGGTCAACCAATCTACATTTTATTCTTTGCTACTGCGATTGTGTTTTTCTGCTTTTTTTATACAGCACTTCAGTTCAATCCTAAGGATACGGCTGATAACTTGAAAAAAAGCGGTGCTTTTGTTCCTGGCATTCGTCCTGGTGAGCAAACAGCAAAATACATAGATCGCATTATGGGTCGTTTGACTTTAGTAGGTGCAGCATACATTACCTTGGTTTGCTTGCTACCTGAGTTTTTGATTTTGAAATTTAATACACCGTTCTATTTTGGTGGCACATCGTTGCTGATTATTGTGGTTGTAACGATGGATTTTATGACGCAAGTACAGTCGCATTTGATGTCAAATCAATATGAAGGCTTACTGAAAAAGGCTAACTTTAAAGGCAATGGGCAAACCCCAAGGTAGTTAAAGCAGCGATTTAAGAAACAGCAGTTTAAGAAGTAATGGAGTTATAAATGAGAGTTCGTGCATCAGTAAAAGCATTATGTCGTCATTGTAAAGTTGTGCGTCGTCGTGGCGTCGTTCGTATTATTTGTACGGATCCACGTCACAAGCAACGCCAAGGTTAATCGATCTCGATCGAACAACCAGATTAGAGGCAGTTTGCTCTAATTGAGATGGTCCCAGTAGTAGTGGTGATCAGAAGATAAGCTAATTGATAAAAATTGGTTTTGCTGTTAGAATCTCCGGCTTTTTAAAGCTGACGGATTTTTAGGTAAACCTAAATTTTGGAGTAGGTATGGCACGTATAGCAGGGGTAAACATCCCAAATAACAAGCACGCCGAGATTGCATTAACTGCAATTTACGGTATTGGTCGTAACACAGCACAGAAAATTTGTGCTGCAGCTGGTGTTTTACCTTCTGCAAAAATGAAAGATCTAAATGACGCAGAAGTTGATAAATTGCGTGATGAAGTCGCTAAAGAAAAAGTAGAAGGCGATTTGCGCCGTGATGTTTCTATGAACATCAAGCGTTTAATGGATCTTAACTGCTACCGCGGTGTGCGTCACCGTCGTGGTTTACCGGTTCGTGGTCAACGTACAAAAACAAATGCGCGTACCCGTAAAGGTCCGATTAAAGCAATTAAACAAGCTAAATAATATTTAGCAAAGCATACTGAGCTAAAGGCTTTGGCCTTTAGTCACACAAATTCTAGTACGATTTATTGGTAAGGAAAGTGCAACATGGCAAAAGCTAATGTACGCGTAAGAAAAAAAGTTAAAAAGAACATTGCAGAGGGCATTGCGCACGTGCATGCATCTTTTAACAATACCATCATCACGATTACAGACCGTCAAGGCAATGCCTTGTCATGGGCAACTTCTGGTGGCCAAGGTTTTAAAGGCTCACGTAAGAGTACCCCATTTGCAGCGCAAGTAGCCGCAGAGGTTGCTGGTAAATCAGCACAAGAAAACGGTGTGAAGAATTTAGAAGTGCGTATTAAAGGCCCAGGCCCAGGTCGTGAATCTGCAGTGCGCGCACTTAATGCAGCTGGTTTTAAAATCACCAGCATTACCGATGTGACGCCAGTACCACACAATGGCTGCCGTCCACCTAAAAAACGCCGCATTTAAGCTGAGCGATACGCTCACTTTAGTAGAAATAACAGGAGAATCCCTTGGCTAGAAATTTAGATCCTAAGTGCCGTCAGTGTCGTCGTGAAGGCGAAAAGCTTTTCTTAAAAGCAGAAAAATGCTTCACCGACAAATGTGCAATTGAAAAACGTAACTTCCCACCAGGTCAACACGGTCAACGTCGTAACCAACGTTTATCTGACTACGGTGTGCAACTTCGTGAGAAACAAAAAGTTCGTCGTATTTACGGCGTGCTTGAAGCACAATTCCGTAGCTACTACGCTGAAGCGGATCGTAAAAAAGGCATTACAGGTGAGAACTTGTTGCAACTTCTAGAGTGCCGTTTAGATAACGTTACATACAGAATGGGTTTGGGTGGTTCACGTACTGAAGCGCGTCAAATCGTTCGTCACAACAGTATTTTAGTAAATGGCCGTCGTGTCAATATTCCTTCATACCAAGTTAAAGCTGGTGATGTAGTGAGTGTGGCAGAAGCTGCTAAAACACAATTGCGTATTAAAGGCGCATTGGCTGCAGCTGAGCAACGTGGTTTCCCAGCATGGATCGAGGTGGATGTGAAAGCATTAACCGGTACATTCAAAGCTAAACCACAGCGCGATGAATTGCCAGCAACAATCAATGAATCATTGGTTGTTGAGCTTTACTCAAAATAATTAAGCATTAATAAATATTAAAAAATATGCCGGTGATTAAAATCACCGGCAAGAATAACTACTCCACTAGTTCCTAGCTGAGAGTGTAGTTCTTAAAAAATTAAAGGTATAACTATGCAAAACAGTCCTACCGAATACTTAAAACCGCGTGTTGTTGACGTTGAAGTTTTATCACCATTGCGTGCTCGTGTTACTTTAGAGCCTATGGAACGTGGCTTCGGCTACACACTTGGCAATGCATTACGTCGTGTATTGTTGTCTTCAATTCCTGGCTTCGCTATTACTGAAGTTAAAATTGACGGTGTAGTACACGAATACTCAACCATAGATGGCGTGCAAGAAGACGTTGTAGATATACTTCTAAATCTTAAAGGTGTGGCATTAAAACTAAACTCAAAATCAGAAACCATCTTGATTTTGAATAAATCTACAGAAGGCGTGGTCACAGCGGGTGATTTTGAAACCGGTCACGATGCTGAGATTGTTAACCCAGATCACGTGATTGCTCACTTGACCAAAGGTGGCAAACTAAATCTAGAAGTTAAAGTGGCCATGGGCCGTGGTTATCAACCTGTGCCAGCACGTCAAAAGTCTAACGAAGAAGACCGCGTGCTTGGTTTTATAATGGTGGATGCCTCATTTAGTCCAGTAAATAAAGTCAGCTACCAAGTTGAGAATGCACGTGTAGAACAACGTACGGACTTAGACAAATTGGTAATGGACGTAGAAACAAACGGTGTAATTGAGCCTGAGCAAGCGATTCGTGATGCGGCCCGTATTTTGATGGGTCAGTTGTCTGTGTTTGCCGATTTAGAAGGCGCACCTAACGAAGTTGAAATTAAATCAGCCCCACAAGTGGATCCAGTGTTATTGCGTCCAGTGGATGATTTAGAGTTAACCGTGCGTTCAGCCAATTGCTTGAAAGCAGAAAATATATTTTACATTGGTGATTTGATCCAACGTACTGAGAACGAGCTATTAAAAGCGCCAAATCTTGGTCGTAAATCACTGAATGAAATTAAAGATGTACTCGCTACACGCGGCCTAACTTTGGGCATGAAATTAGAAAACTGGCCACCTGTTGGTCTTGAAAAAGCTTAAGTCATTAAGCTTATATAGAAACTTTAAGGAATTACTATGCGTCACGGTAATAGCAATCGTAAATTAAATCGTACTAGCAGCCATCGTGCAGCGATGTTTCGTAACATGACCGCTTCATTGTTGCGTCACGAAGTCATCAAAACTACTTTGCCTAAAGCAAAAGAGTTGCGCAAATTTGCAGAACCACTAATCACATTAGGTAAAACACCAACCTTGGCGAACCGTCGCTTAGCGTTCAGTCGCTTACGTGATCGTGATATCGTTGGAAAACTATTTGGTGAATTAGGCCCACGTTACTTAGCACGCAATGGCGGTTACTTACGTGTATTGAAATGCGGTTTCCGTAACGGCGACAATGCTCCTATGGCATTGGTTGAGTTAGTGGATCGTCCAGATACAGGTGCTGAAGTAGTTGTTGCTGAATAAGCACTTTAGCTCTGCTCAAAAAAGCCAGCTTAGTAGCTGGCTTTTTTTTCGTGTATCTCCGGCTATTTAATCAAGTCTAAAACCAGATTTTTATTAAATGGCCAAGCAATTTCTTGGCCCATATCAAGCCTGGCTAAAACCGGAATGCTCAGCTCGTAGCGCGATAGCAAATTCGCATCATCGGCAATCTCTATTACCGTCCAGCTAAGATCATGCGACAGGGCTAGATCGACTAATATCGCCTCCGCTAGCTCGCACAAATGGCAATGGCTGGTGCTGTATAAATGCAAATGTATGGTCATGCTTGTTCCATTTCATGCTTAGGGTAAATAGTTAAGCCCGTGCAAAATTAAATCCTAATAAAGCCGTGATACTATAACGCTGATTAATATTTTGAAGCCAGTTCGTCCAAATTAAATTCGGATTACTATGTCAGAGAGTCAAGAATCTAAAGACAGCTTAAGTGAAAGCCTGCAACAGGTTATCACTTTATTAGACAAGCATAAGCTGGTGGAGGATTTGGTGCGCCGGCAATCTATGCACAACCACGATTTGGTTGAATCACTGGTGCATAAACAAAATCTCCAAGAGCTACAAAAAAAACTAGACCAACTTCACTCGGCGGACGTCGCTTACATCCTTGAAGCTTTGCCCTTGGAGCAAAGGTTAGATGTCTGGGAGCTGGTAAAGGTTGAACGGGATGGTGACATCCTACTGGAAGTATCGGATGCCGTACGTCAAACCCTAATCGCGGACATGAATACCGACGAGTTGTTGGCCGCGGCCGAACAACTCGATACCGATGAGCTGGCCGATTTAGCACCAGACTTACCCAAAGACGTATTGCAAGAGCTATTCGATAGCTTGGATACGCAAAACCGCGCCCGTTTGCAATCGGCTTTGTCTTATGCCGAAGACAGCGTAGGCGGTATCATGGACTTCGATATCATCACCATCCGGGAAAACATTAGCTTGGAAGTGGCCTTACGCTACATGCGCCGCTTGGGCAGCTTACCGGATCACACCGATAAACTGTTTGTCGTAGACAGGCATGAAATTTTACTTGGGGTCTTGCCACTTAAGCGTCTAGTGGTGAACGATTTGGCCGCCAGTGTGGCCGATGTCATGGCAGCCGATGCTGTGGTGTTTCACCCCGATGAACCCGCCGATGAAACGGCCAAAGCTTTTGAGCGCTATGACTTGGTTACCGCGCCCGTGGTGGATGAAAATAATAAATTGGTCGGTCGCGTGACGGTGGATGCGGTGATGGACTTCATCCGTGAAGAAGCCGAAAGCGATAAGCTATCCATGGCCGGTTTGCGTGAGGAGGAAGACTTTTTCGCCTCCATATGGAAATCCGTGCAAAACCGTTGGGCTTGGTTGGCGCTGAATTTGATGACGGCTTTAGTGGCGTCAAGGGTGATAGGTATGTTTGAAGGCTCGATAGAGAAAATTGTCGCGCTTGCAGCATTGATGCCTATTGTTGCCGGCATAGGCGGCAATTCCGGCAATCAAACCACCACCATGATAGTGCGTGGCTTGGCCCTGGGGCAGGTGGCTTCACACAACATGCAGTCGCTCATAACCAAAGAGTTGGGGGTGGCTTTGCTCAACGGGTTAATCTGGGGCGGTGTGCTAGGGGTCATTGCTTATGCGCTTTACGGCAACTTCAATTTGGGTTTGGTGATGATGGCTGCCATGGCCCTAAATTTATTGTTAGCGGCTTTAATGGGCGTGGTGATTCCGCTTAGCATGAATAAATTTGGTCGTGACCCAGCCGTGGGCTCCAGCGTGCTGATTACCGCGGTCACCGATAGCGGCGGCTTTTTAATCTTTTTAGGCTTAGCCACGATATTCCTGATGTAACGAACGAGGTTGTTCACTAAACGGGCAAGGTAAATAATGAATCAAGAGATGCAATTAGTCTGGACAGAGTTAATTGTTGATTTAACGACGCCTTTTGCCTTGTGGCAATTGGCCATTATCGCCATGGCGGCCAGCTTCGCTTGGGCAATCAACGGCCTAGTGCGATCCAAAGTCATGCGCAGTGCCCCAGAAAGCTGGAAATTAGGCATAGGTGGCATCAATCGTGTGTTATTCCCCTTAATGAGCTTGATCGGCATCCAGTTGGCGACATTGGTATTGACCTTAATGCATAGCCCTACCGCCAGTTTGCTGCACCTTGCCAGTACCTTGTTGATCGCCTTGGTGTTGATACGCATCGCCGCTTATGCCGTGCGCTTCATTATGGCCCCCAGTGGCATAGTCAAAACCCTAGAAAACAGCATCACCAGTTTTATCTTAATCGTGCTGGGCTTGTATTTAAGCGGTTTATTGCCGCCTTTATTGGACGTGCTAGAAGGCGTGCAATTTAGCTTAGGTAAAAGTCGGCTTAATCTCTTATTGGTGCTGCAGGCTGTCCTCACCATCATCCTCACCATATTCATCGCGCTGTCTTTAAGTCGGGTGTTGGAAAACAAATTGATGCGCAATGAACACATCAACATGAACATGCGCGTGGTCATGAGTAAACTGTTGCGAGGCTTCTTATTGGTCATCGCTTTGTTGATTGGCCTCTCGGCCGTCGGTCTGGACGTCACCCTGCTATCGGTCTT
>CALQUO020000039.1 GCA_943333775.2 Methylotenera oryzisoli | reverse complement strand
TATGCAAGCGACGGTGAAACAAGCGGCTCTAGCCCGATTAGCCACCAACAATTCTTTACCCGTTTAGCCAAGCAATTAATCGCCGCCATAGACGATATCACCGAAGACGGCTTTGTGTTTAGGGTGGACATGCGCTTGCGGCCGTTTGGGAGCGAAGGGGCCTTGGTATCGAATTTTGATGCCTTGGAAGATTACTACCAAAATAACGGCCGCGAATGGGAGCGTTACGCCTGGATTAAAGGCCGCGAAGTGACCGGCGGCCAACAAGTGGCTCGCTTATTAAAACCCTTTGTTTTCAGAAAATACTTGGATTTTGGTGCGTTTGCCAGCATGCGCGATTTAAAGCAACAGATACAACGAGATGTTAATAGCAAGGGTATGCAAGACAACATTAAACTGGGCCGCGGCGGCATAAGGGAAATTGAGTTCATTGCCCAAGTGTTTCAGTTGATACGCGGTGGGCAAGACCCCAGTTTGCAAATTAAACCCACTTTGCAGGTGCTCGATTTGTTGGCTGAAAAAAGCTTGCTGCCCAGCCGAACCGTGGCGGAATTGAAAGCAGCCTATGTCTTTTTGCGAAATTTAGAGCACCGCTTAATGTACGTGGAAGACGCGCAAACGCAGGCGCTACCCAATAATGATGAAGCGCAAGCGCGCATTGCTAAGGCTATGAATTTTAGAGATTGGCCTAGCTTTCTAGCGGTATTAAATGACTACCGCGCGAGGGTGCAACAGCATTTTGATGCAACTTTTAGCGATGCCGGCGCAGACAGCAGTGCACTGGCAAATGAAATCGCCTTGTGGCAGGACGGCTTAGGCGAGCAAGAGGCAGTAGCGGCTTTGCAAAAATTACGTTACCAAGATGCGCCGCTAAGCTGCAGTAGGTTGCAGGCCATGCGCCACAGCAGTCGCTATGTGCAATTGCCTGAGTCCAGTCGTTTGCGTTTTGATGGTTTGATGCCGCTGGCCATACAGTTGTCGGCCAGCATGCCCAATCCAGACACGACTTTGCTGCGCGTCAGTGGTTTATTGGAAAGCATTTGCCGCCGTGCCAGTTATTTGGCCTTGTTGGCTGAGCACCCGCAGGCCATGCAATTGCTTGTTAAACTGTGCAGTAGCAGCCCATGGCTGAGCAATTACTTGTTGCAACACCCCATTTTATTGGATGAGTTGTTGGACACCCGCACGCTTTATGCGCCGCCGGATTTTGCCAGCATGCGTAAGCAATTGCAGCAACGCTTGACTGAGCTAGACGGCGACGTGGAACAGCAAATGGACAGCTTGCGCCATTTTAAACATGGTCATGTGTTCAAGTTTGCCGTGCAGGACATCAACGGCGAATTGAGCCCAGAAGTGGTGTCCGATTACTTAAGCGCTTTAGCCGATTTGATACTGGACGTCAGCTTGCCCTTTATTTGGGCTCAGCTCAAAACGCGGCATAGGCCAGATGCAAAATTTGCCGTCATAGGCTACGGCAAATTGGGAAGTAAAGAGCTTGGCTATGCCTCGGATTTGGACATCATTTTTCTCTACGATGACGATGCGCCTGAGGCCGGTGAAGTGTATGCACGCTTGGCCCAACGCATCAACAATTGGTTTAATAGCCTGACCTCGGCCGGGCTTTTGTACGAGACCGATTTGCAATTGCGTCCAGACGGCAACAGCGGCTTGTTGGTGAGCAGCGTGGCTGCCTTTCATGATTACCAATTGAACAAGGCCTGGGTCTGGGAGCACCAAGCCATTACCCGCGCCCGTTTTGTGGCAGGCGACAAGGCGCTTGCTGCGCATTTTGAATCCACCCGTTTAGCGGTGATGACCATGTTCCGTGAACGCGATGCCTTAAAGCAATCGGTGCTGGCTATGCGCGAAAAAATGCGCGCCACGCAACACCTCGCGCCCAATCTGTTCGACTTGAAACACAGCCCAGGTGGCATTATTGATGTGGAGTTTTTGGTGCAGTATCTGCTGCTGGCGCACGCCAAGGACCACCCGGCATTAATCCAAAATAGTGGCAATATTGCATTGTTAAAGCTGCTTGCTAAGCTGGGCATTATAGACGTTGCCGCCGCAGAAAAAGTGGTGTTGGCCTACCGCGACTTCCGTCACAGACAACACCTAATGAAACTACAAGGTTTGCAGGCATTGCACTTGCCATTAATCACGGTCAGTGAATATGCATCCTCCGTGAGCGCGCTCTGGCAACAAGTGTTCTTCAGCTCATAACTTTGCTTGCGCCACGCTGTCGGCGGATAAACTAGCCGGCTCAACATAAGCCAGCGTGGTGGTTAGGCATGTTAAAATGGGCTCTTATGAGTGCAAATTCCCCGGCCAGTGCCACACCCGCTGATTTAAGCCTTAGCCCTATTGAGGCGGCCATGGCCACTTGCATGCTGCAAGATAGGCATGCCCTGCGCAGGAAGTTTCGCGAAGCCATGGCATTTGCTAAGAACCCAGCGGATGCTGGGGGCAAGGCTAAAGCGCAACGCTTGTTGGCTGAAATCAAGCAAAAGATAGGGTCATCGCAACAGAAATATAACGCCAGATTAAGCAATCTGCCCAAGCCAAGCTACCCTATGGAATTGCCCGTTAGTGGCAAAAAAGAACAGATTGCCGCTGCCATCCTGCAACACCAAGTGGTCATCGTCTGCGGCGAAACCGGTTCCGGTAAAACCACCCAACTGCCTAAAATTTGTTTGGAATTAGGTAGGGGCGTGGCTGGCCTGATAGGGCACACCCAGCCGCGGCGCATCGCCGCTAGGTCGGTCGCCAGTCGCATTGCCCAAGAATTGCAAAGCCCGCTGGGCGAGGCGGTAGGCTACAAAGTCCGCTTTAACGATAAGTTAAGTGAATCCAGCTACGTTAAATTGATGACGGACGGCATTTTGCTGGCGGAAACCCAAGGGGATAAATTTCTCAACGCTTACGACACCATTATTATCGATGAGGCGCACGAGCGCAGCCTGAACATCGATTTTCTCTTGGGTTATTTAAAACAGTTGCTGGTTAAGCGCCCTGATTTAAAAGTCATTGTCACCTCGGCCACCATCGATGCCGATCGTTTTTCCAAGCATTTTAATGGCGCGCCGGTGATAGAAGTATCCGGTCGTACCTACCCGGTGGAAGTGCGTTATCGCCCCCTAGGCAAATCCGGCTTTAGAGCCAAAGATGCGTTTGCGGAAAAACAGGCGCAGGATAATGAGCTAGGCGACATCGAGGAAGAAGACGCAAGCTTGCTTGGCATCAGTCGCAAACCGCAAACCGAAGCCCGTTGGCTGGAAGAAGACGACGAGGAGGAGGCCATTGAAGAGGCCATACTGGATGCCGCCGACGATTTATTGCGCTTAGGCGATGGCGATATACTGGTGTTTTTACCGGGCGAGCGCGAGATACGCGATACCGCCGAGCACTTGCGAAAATACCAAGGCCGCTCGGCCAAGCTCAAGCACATTGAAGTGCTGCCCTTGTTCGCCCGTCTTAGCATAGAAGACCAGCAAAAAATCTTCAAAAGCCACAGCAGTCGCCGCATCGTATTGGCCACCAATGTGGCAGAAACCTCTTTAACCGTGCCCGGTATTAAGTATGTGATTGACGCCGGCTTAGCCCGTGTCAATCGCTACAGCACGCGCGCTAAAGTCGAGCAATTGCAAATCGAAAAAATCAGCAAAGCGGCCGCCAAGCAAAGGGCCGGTCGTTGCGGTCGCGTTTCCAATGGCGTGTGCGTGCGCCTCTATTCCGAGCAGGATTTTGCTGGGCGTGCGGAATTTACCGAACCGGAGATACTGCGCAGCTCCTTGGCCAGCGTGATTCTGCGCATGGCCGCATTACGTTTAGGCGACATAAACGACTTTCCATTCATAGAAGCCCCCAGCAGCCGCTTGATCACCGATGGCTACCAACTGTTGCAAGAGTTGGGTGCGGTGGACAGCCAGCGGCAGATTACTGACATCGGCTTGCAATTGGCTAAACTACCCTTGGACCCGCGTGTGGGCCGCATGATATTGGCTGCTAAGCGCGAGTCTTGTTTAAACGAAATCCTCATTATCGCCAGCGTTTTAAGCATACAAGACCCGCGTGAGCGCCCCATGGACAAGCGTGAGGCAGCCGATAATGCCCATGCTAAGTTTGCCGGTGAAGGCTCAGACTTCATGAGCTACTTGAAACTGTGGGATTTTTTTGATGCCGCCTTAAAAAACAAAAAATCCAATAAAGATTTATTGAATCAGTGCCACAGCCATTTCTTGTCTTTTTTACGCTTAAAAGAATGGCGTGAGCTGCACGGGCAAATCAAGCAAATTACCGATGAAATGGAGTTTAAAGGCAACGACAAGGCCGCCAGTTACGAGCAAATCCATCGCGCCTTATTGGCTGGTTTGCTAGGCAACATAGGCTTTAAAGACGGCGATAACGAGGCCTATTCCGGTGCCCGTGGCATACGCTTTTATTTGGCTCCCGGCTCGGCCTTGAAGAAAGCCAAACCGAAGTGGGTGATGGCGGCAGAGTTGGTCGACACCAGTAAATTGTATGCACGCTGTGTGGCTAAAATCGAACCCGATTGGATAGAGCCCTTGGCCAGGGGCTTAACCGATAGCCAATACTCCGATCCACGCTGGGACAGGAAAATGGGCATGGTAAACGCGTGGGAGCGGGTGGCTTTATACGGTCTAACCATTATCCCTAAACGCCGAGTGCATTACGGCCCCATTAACGGCAAAGAATCGCGTGAGATTTTCATACGCGAGGCCTTGGCGCATGGCGAGTTCGATAGCCGCGCGGCATTTTTTAGTGCCAATGAACGTTTGATCGCCGAAGTCGAGGAGTTGGAGCACAAGGCGCGCCGACAAGACGTGTTGGTCGATGACCAGCAATTGTTTGACTTTTACGACAGCAAAATTCCGGCCGACATTCATCAGGCTGCCACCTTTGAAACCTGGCGTGAACAAGCCGAAAAAGCGCAGCCTAGGCTGCTCTATTTGAGTCGGGAAGACCTTATGCGCCATGGTGCGGATGCCATCACCTCCGTGCAGTTCCCGGAAAAAATGCGTTTAGATGGGGTGGAGATCCCGCTTAAATACCGCTTTGAACCTGGCCATTTATTAGACGGCGTCACCGCTACCGTGCCCTTGGCATTATTGAATCAACTTAATCCCACCCAAACCGATTGGCTGGTGCCGGGCATGCTGCGCGAAAAGCTAACTCATTTAATCAAAGTCTTGCCTAAAACCTACCGTCGGGTTTGCGTGCCGGTGCCGGAGTTTGTCACGCAGTTTTTAGTCACCACGACTGTCGGTGCCAATCCCATCAAACCCATGTTGGCCGAATACATACAGCGTGTCACCAGCTTAAAAATTGCCGTAGAGGATTGGACCGAACCTTTGCCGGATCACATGCTAATGAACTTCAGTGTGGTTGACGATGCCGGTCGCGAATTAGGCATGGGTCGAGATTGGCAGGTGCTTAAGAAACAATTGGGCTCGGCCGCGCAATTGACCTTTAGGAACAGTTCGGCTGATCATCTCAAGGACTTAGAAAAAACCGGGCTAAAACAATGGAATTTCGGCGATTTACCTGCCACCTTGAGCTTTGAGCGCGATGGTTTGCAAGTAACCGGCTACCCTGCCCTGGAAGACAACGGCGACAGCGTGGCGGTTAAATTATTCGATACCGAGTTGGAGGCCAGCAACAACCACAGGCAAGGCGTGTGCCGCTTAATGCGCTTTGAGTTGAAAGAGCAAATGAAGCAATTAGAGAAAAGCTTACCCAATTTTAATCAATACGCATTGTTGCTGCGCAACGTGGTCAGCGTAGACGACTTACGTGAAGATTTGTTGTTGGCCATCGCTGACCGCGCCTTTGTTGCGGACGATGATTTGCCACGCAGCAATGCCGATTTCATGCATTTAAAAGCTCGTGCTAGGACGCGCTTGCCCGCGGTCAGTCAGGGTTTAACTCGCCAAGCGCAAACAATCGCCAGTGAATACCAATTGCTCACGGCGACCATGGCCAAAATGCCAACCACCGTGAACCGTTTAAAGCGCGATGTTGAGCAGCAACTGCCCTGTTTGTTGTACAAGGGCTGCTTTAGCCGCACGCCCTGGGAACAGTTGCAGCATGTGCCGCGCTACCTTAAGGCCTTGCGTTTACGCATAGAAAAACAACCGGCCAACCCAGATAGGGACGGCAAAAATGCCGCCAGCGTTGGTTTGCTTTGGCAAAAGTGGCAAGATAAAATAAGCCAATTGCAGCAAGCGCACCTGCCAATCTCAGCCGATTTGGCCCATTTCCGCTGGTTGCTGGAAGAGTTACGCGTGTCCTTATTTGCGCAAGAACTGAAGACGCCGTTTCCGATTTCCATTAAGCGCTTAGAAAAAACCTGGTTAGATATGGGTTACCAATAACAAGCATGCAGGCAGACGCACGCACAGATCAAACCGATTTTTACCTAACGCCGCTTAATCGCGCGTTGATGCCTAGGGTATGGCTGCGCGTTCAGGTGGAGCGCAATACGCTGCTGGCAATTGTATTTTCCTTGTTGGTGCATGGCCTTATCCTCTTTTTGGCCTTGCCTCAACTAAATTTAGACAGGGCCGCCATGCCACCCACCACCATACAAGTGAGTTTGGCCCCACCGCCGGCTGAACTTCCGCCACCCTCGGTTGAATTGCCTAAAAAGCCTAAAAAGCTTAAAAAGCTTAAAAAGCCCAAGCCCATCAGCCGTCCTAAGGTGATGACACAAAAGCCGAGCAGTATGCCATCCAACTTTAATCTACCGGAAGCAGCCCATAGTCCAGCGCCCAGCGCACCTGTTGTGCCAGCTAAAGACCAGCCTGTGGATATGATGGCCTACGTCAATGCCAAGCGGCAACAGCGATTGGCCATGGAGAACGACGCCGCCAAACAAAATGCCGAGGCCGTGGCCAAGGAGCAAGGCCCTAGTGCTGAGCAAGTTCGCGAGCAACGCATTAAAGACAATTTGAAAGTAGGCACCAATGGCATTTTTGAGATCACCAGTTTAAGTGCGCGCCATGCCGGCTTTAGTTTTAGGGGCTGGACCAGCGATTACAGCAACGCCAGGCGCGAAGCCTTTGAAGTGGAGGCGGGCGTGGGGCAAGACATACGCTTGCTGGTGGTAAGAAAAATGATAGTCTTGATACGCCAGCATTACCAAGGCGATTTTAATTGGGAATCGCAGCGTTTGGGACGGGTGGTCATTCAGTCGGCGCGGCCGGAAGACAACGCCGGCTTGGAAGATTTCATGATGATGGAATTTTTTGGCACCTATTACAAAAACAAGGGCTAATTCACGTTCATTTGATTAAACGTAAACCTCAATAAGGCGCAATGCGCTAACATATAAATTCAGTTCAATTAAGCCCAGCCACCATGAGTCAGCATCATCTAAAGCCTTTGTTTGCCCCTAAGTCGGTGGCCATTTTTGGCGCCAGTGACAAGCCCGATTCCATAGGGCAAATTGTCATGCACAACATGCGGCAAAGTGGCTTTAAAGGTGGGCTTTACCCGATCAATCCCAAGCACCAAAGCGTGCAGGGTGCCACGGCCTCTGCAAATCTGAGTCAGCTTAAGCAGTCGGTGGATTTGGCAGTGATAGCCACGCCGGCTGCCACGGTGCCGGCTATTATTGAGCAATGCGGTCAGCATCAGGTCAAGGCGGCGATCATTATCAGTGCTGGCTTTGCCGAAACCGGTGAAGCAGGGCGAGCGCTTGAGGCCGAGGTGTTGGCATTGGCCAAGCAGTATGGCGTGCGTTTGATAGGGCCAAACTGCCTAGGGGTGATGCGACCCGATATAGGCTTGAATGCCACCTTCAATTCCGGTAGTGCCATGGCCGGTAACATTGCTTTTGTCTCCCAATCCGGTGCCTTATGCACGGCCATTTTGGATTGGGCGAGTGCCAATGATGTCGGCTTTTCCAGTGTGGTGTCCATGGGCGCGTCGGTGGACGTGGACTTTGGCGAAATACTCGATTACTTAATTTCCGACAGCTTAACCCACAGCATCTTGCTCTACATAGAGGGCATACACGACGCGCGCAGCTTCATGAGTTCCATACGCGCGGCGGCACGCATTAAGCCGGTGATCCTGGTTAAAGTAGGGCGCCATGCGGCGGCCTCGAAAGCCGCCATTTCCCACACGGCCTCCATCGTCGGTGCCGACGATGCCTTCGATGCTGCTATACGCCGCGCCGGCGTGGTCAGGGTGCAAACCATCAGCCAATTGTTTGCTGCTGCCAAAGCTTTGTCGTGTGGTTTTGATCCGACTGGCAACCGCTTGGCCATTGTCACCAATGGCGGCGGCCCTGGCGTCATGGCCACCGATTACGCCTTGGATTTAGGCTTGGTCATGGCCCAATTGAGTGAGGCTACCATGGCTAAACTCAATCAGGCCTTGCCCAGCACGTGGTCGCACGGTAACCCGGTGGACATCATAGGCGATGCGCAAGTAGAACGTTACCAGGATGCCGTCAAAGCCTGCCTAGAAGACCCGAATGTCGATGGTGTGTTAGCCATCTTGACCCCGCAAGCCATGACCAAACCATTGGAAGTGGCGCAAGCGATGATAGCGCTGAGCAATCAGTATAAAAAACCCTTGCTCAGTTCGTGGATGGGGGAGGCGCAAGTGCAGGCCTCGCGCTCGGCTTTCAATGCGGCCAGAAAACCCAGTTTCCGCAATCCGGAATCGGCGGTGGACGTGTTTTCATTTCTATCGGCCTACCACAACAACCAACGCCTGCTCATGCAAATGCCAGGGCCTATCTCGCACCAC
>CALQUO020000038.1 GCA_943333775.2 Methylotenera oryzisoli | reverse complement strand
GGCGGGGGCTAGGTTGTTTTTCTTGGCCATCGTCTATTCCGGCGAGAGTTTTAAGCGCTTTCATTTAACTTTGCGTGAAATCTATTTTACCGGCGTCATGTCGCTACTGATTATTATCGTATCGGCTTTTTTTGTTGGCATGGTGCTGGCCTTGCAAGGCTACAATACCTTGCAAAAATACGGTTCATCGGAAGCCATAGGCGTGCTAGTTGCATTGGCATTGGTGCGCGAATTAGGTCCTGTGGTCACAGCTTTACTTTTTGCTGGTCGCGCCGGCACGGCCATTACTGCGGAAATAGGCTTGATGAAAACTACGGAGCAATTGTCCGCTATGGAAATGATGGCCGTTAATCCAATTGCACGTGTGGTAGCGCCGCGTTTTTGGGCAGGGGTGATTTCCATGCCTATACTCGCTTCTATTTTTTCCATGGTCGGTATACTTGGCGGCTACTTGGTTGCAGTGCCATTGATAGGTGTGGACGACGGGGCATTTTGGTCGCAAATGCAGGCCAACGTAGATTTTAGTGCTGACATTGTCAATGGTGTGATTAAAAGTCTGGTATTTGGTGTGGTGTGTACCATGATCGCTTTGTTTGAAGGGTTTGATGCCCCACCTACAGCCGAGGGAGTGAGCCGAGCTACCACCCGTACGGTGGTGATATCGTCCTTGACGGTATTGGGTCTAGATTTTATTTTAACGTCTTTTATGTTGGTCGTATAAGCGCTGAGACAGTGATTTGAGGGGGTATATAAGTGGATAGAACAACGCTGGATTTATGGGTAGGTATTTTTGTGGCCATTGGCGTGGCTGCGCTGTTTGGCTTGGCGATGAAAGTGGGCAATTTAACGTCCAGTAAGATAGGTCCAACCTACACCGTCACCGCTGCATTTGATAATGTTGGCAGTCTTAAGCCGCATGCGCCCATCAAGAGTGCTGGTGTCGTGGTTGGCCGAGTCAATAATATTGTCTTTAACAGTGAAACTTATGAGGCTGTCGTGACACTCAATATAGACGAGCGCTATGCGTTTCCCGTAGACACGTTTGCCAACATTTACACCGCCGGTTTGTTGGGTGAGCAGTATATTGGATTGGAAGCAGGAGGCGATGAAGTGGTGTTGAAAAATGGTGATAAAATAGATAAAACTCAAGATGCCATCGTGCTAGAGAAAATGATCAGTCAATTTTTGTTTAACAAGGCCTCTGAAACTGAAGCAAAAGCGGACGTTAAAGCTGCGGCGCCTGTAGGGGCCGAACTGGATATACTTAAATAAAGGATAGCGATGAAAGCCATAGTAAAAATCTTATGCCTAGCAGGTTTGGGCTTGACGCTGTTTGCCAATGTGGCCATGGCCAACATAGACATGGCGCCGGATGTATTAGTTAAACAAACGGCCGATGACGTCTTGGCAATTGTCAAAAATGACAAAGACATACAAGCAGGTAACCAGCAAAAATTGTTTGCCGTGGTGGAAGAGAAAATCTTACCAAATTTTGACTTTGATCGCGTTTGTCGCATGGTGCTGGGAAAAAATTGGAAGTCGGCCAGCCCTGAACAGCAAGCTTTTTTTCAGAAAGAATTCCGCAGTCTGTTGTTGCGCACTTACGCTACCGCATTGGGAAAATACCGCGATCAAGTTATTGAATACCGTCCTATGCAAACGGATGCTAGCGAAAAAAACGTCACGGTAAAAACGCAAATTATCCAAAAAGGCGGCCAGCCTATTGCTGTCGATTATAGCTTGGTCAAAGGGCCGGCTGGTTGGAAAGTATATGACATTACTATCGAAAGCGTCAGCTTGGTGACCAATTACCGCAGTCAATTTAGCAGTGAAATTCGCCAAAATGGTATAGACAGTCTAAATAAGAAGTTGGCCGATAAAAACGCTGCCGCCGACGAGAAGCGTTAAGCTTGAATGGCATGGTAATGAAAGAACTCAGTAAAATTGAGCAACATGGCAACAACTGGCGGATTGCCGGTGACGTACTGATGGATAATGCCAATTTTATCCTGCAACAAAGTCGGGGCTTATCCATGGGCGATGAAATTTTAGTGGATTTTTCTGCTGTCAACAAAGTCGATACAGCCGCGCTAAGCCTCATGATGGAATGGCAGCGGCGCGCTGCTGGATGTTCTTCTCATGCACGCTTTGCTAATTTGCCATTGAATTTAAGCCGATTGGTTTCGCTGTATGGCTTGACCGATTTTGTGCCAGTTAGCTCGGTTTAGCTTGCGATCAAAACCAGTTGCTGACTGTTGTTACCGATTTCTCAGGGGCTTGTATAAAAGCAAGCCCTTATTTATTAATGCTGAAGCTGTCAGCGTAATATGACAACCGCCATTCGTATCAATCGCATCCATAAGCATTTTGGCGCCTTGCATGCCTTAAAAGGCATAGATTTAAGCATAGAAGAAGGCGAATTTTTTGCGCTGCTTGGCCCAAACGGCGCTGGCAAATCAACCTTAATCAACATCTTGGCTGGCCTTATTAAGCCTAGTTCGGGCGACATCTCGGTGCTGGATTTTGATGTGGTTGAGCAGTTCAGGCAAGCCAGGCAATTATTGGGCATAGTCCCACAAGAGCTGGTTTTTGATCCTTTTTTTAATGTACGTGAAATGCTGCGCTTTCAAGCTGGTTACTTTGGCCGAGGGCCGGAGAACGATGCTTGGGTGGATGAAATATTAGTTGGCTTAGGTCTAGCCGATAAGGCCAATACTAATATGCGCAAGCTTTCAGGCGGTATGAAGCGTCGGGCTCTGATAGCCCAAGCGCTGGCGCACAAGCCCCCAGTGATCGTCTTGGATGAGCCTACCGCCGGCGTGGACGTTGAATTGCGGCAAACCATGTGGGCGTTTATTAAAAAGCTCAATCGCGAGGGTCATACCATTATTCTAACCACGCATTATCTAGAAGAAGCGGAAACTTTATGCAATCGCATAGGTATGATGAAGCAAGGTGAATTGGTAGCATTGGATAGCACAGCGAATTTGCTGAATAAATTTGCCGGAAAAAAATTGAGTTTAACTTTGGGGGAGGTCGGCTTGCCCGAAGCGATAAGGCCCATGCTTCGGGCTCAAGAAAAAGGCGTGCACACTTTTGCTTTGACCGATATGGGGCAAATTGAATTTGTTTTATCCAGTTTGCGCACGGCCAATATTCCCGTAGTCGATATGCAATTGCAAGAAGCTGACCTCGAGGATGTATTTTTATCATTGGTAGGTAAAGAATAATGCCGGTCTTAAACAAGCTGCTTGATGCATTGATGAGTGCGACGACAATCAGCCCTAAATACCGGGGCCCATGGACGCTGTTGAAGAAAGAGTTGCTGCGATTTTGGCGGGTTGGTTTTCAAACTGTGGCGGCGCCGGTGATTACAGCTTTGCTGTACTTATTGATTTTTTCCCACGTGCTAGAAGGCCGTGTGCAAGTATACCAAGACGTGCCTTACACGGTTTTTTTGATACCGGGTCTGATCATGATGTCAGTCTTGCAAAATGCCTTCGCGAACAGTTCATCAAGTTTGATTCAGTCAAAAGTGATGGGTAACCTGATCTTTGTCTTATTAACGCCATTAACGCACCTGCAGTTCTTTTGTGCATTTTTATGCGCGGCTATTATTCGTGGCTTGGTAGTAGGCTTGTGCATTTATCTAGTAGCCATGGGTTTTGTCGATTTGCCGATCAGCCACCCTTGGATGATAGTGGCATTTTCGTTGTTGGGTAGCGCTCTTTTAGGAACATTTGGCATTATTGCTGGCATCTGGGCCGATCGATTTGATCAGATGGCGGTTTTTCAAAACTTTATCATCATGCCTCTGTCTTTCTTGTCCGGGGTTTTTTATTCCATCCATTCTTTGCCACCGTTTTGGCAAAGCGTCTCGCACCTCAACCCATTTTTCTACATGATAGATGGTTTTAGGTACGGATTTTTTGGTCAAGCGGACATTTCACCTTGGATCAGCTTGTGCATAGTCACCGCTTCCTTGTTGCTGTTGGCATGGAGCACCTTAAAAATGCTAAAATCCGGTTATAAATTAAGAGCCTAAATCACTGGGCTATATTAAAAAGGCAATATCAAGGTGTTAACAGCAACGCAATTACAGTCCTACATTACCCAACATTTGGCTTGTGAATATATCAGAGTCTCGGGTGACGATGGCACGCATTTTGAGGCGGTGTTGGTTAGTTCAGCCTTTTTAGGAAAAAGCAGGGTGCAGCAACATCAATTGGTGTATGCCGCGCTGGGTGACAGGATGCGAGAGGAAATTCACGCTTTGTCTATGCAGACCTATACCCCAGAGCAATGGGCTAATCAACCTTGAATTACTTGAACATTTAATTAAACACGAGTCATGGAGTAGCATATGGACGCACAAGCACAAATTAAGCAAACGGTCAGTAGCAATAAGGTGGTGCTTTATATGAAAGGCAGTCCCAAATTTCCGCAGTGTGGTTTTTCTAATATGGCCACGCAGATTTTAGATGCATGCCAAGCAAAATACTTTGCTGTTGACGTGCTGGCTGATCAAGCCATACGTGAAGGCATTAAAGTCTATGCCAACTGGCCCACCATTCCACAGTTGTATATCAATGGTGAATTTGTTGGCGGTTCAGATATCATGCGTGCTATGTATGAAAATGGAGAGCTTCAAACGATCTTAGAGGCAGCAAATTAATTGGATAAATTAATTATTCAAGGCGGCAACCGCCTCAACGGTGTGGTCACTGTTTCCGGTGCTAAAAATGCCGCTTTGCCCATTTTATGTGCCGCATTGTTGGCAGAAACACCCTTGCATTTAACTGGGGTAGCGGCCTTAAAAGACATCGCCACTACGATTAAACTACTGGACACCATGGGCGTAAAAATAATACGTAATGGCAGTCAAGTGAGCTTAGATGCAAGCGATGTGGCATCTTTCGAGGCCACTTATGAAATGGTAAAAACTATGCGGGCCTCCATATTGGTATTGGGACCATTGTTGGCACGTTTTGGTACGGCTCGCGTTTCCTTGCCAGGTGGTTGTGCCATCGGTTCTAGGCCGGTGGATTTGCACATCAAAGGCTTGCAGGCGATGGGCGCGGCCATCTACATTACGCATGGTTACATCCAGGCCAGCACCTTGCATTTGCCGAATCGTCGCTTGCAAGGTGCGCGCTATTACATGGACATCGTGACCGTAACCGGCACAGAGAATTTAATGATGGCAGCGGCTTTGGCTGAAGGCACGACTGTGCTAGAAAATGCTGCAAAAGAACCCGAAGTGATCGATTTGGCAGAAATGCTGATTAAGATGGGTGCAAACATCAGCGGTGCCGGCACGGACGTCATTACCATCGTTGGTGTAGAGAAATTGCATGGCACCCAACACAACGTGGTGTGTGACCGAATTGAAGCGGGCACTTACATGGTGGCCGCGGCGATGGCTGGAGGCGAAGTGAAATTGCTCAATGCTAGGGCCGATTTGCTTGATGCCGTGATAGAGAAATTACGGGAAGCCGGCGCCACGGTGACCAGCGATACAGACAGCATTACCGTCAAAAGCGACGGCAAACTTAAGGCCGTTAACATACGTACGGCCCCGCACCCGGCTTTCCCGACCGATATGCAAGCGCAGTTCATGGCGCTTAATGCCGTGGCCAGTGGCGTAGCAAAAGTGACTGAAACCATTTTTGAAAACCGCTTCATGCATGTGCAGGAAATGCAACGCATGGGCGCGGACATCAGTATAGATGGCAACACCGCATTGGTTAAAGGCGTGGCCTCATTGGATGGCGCGACCGTGATGGCCACCGATTTGCGTGCATCAGCCAGTTTGGTGTTAGCCGGCTTGGTTGCCCGTGGCGAAACAGTGGTAGAACGCATCTACCACCTAGACCGTGGTTATGAAAATCTAGAAGCAAAATTAAACGCATTGGGTGCCAATGTGAAACGAGTCTAAGCATGATAACCATCGCACTTTCTAAAGGCCGTATTTTCGAGGAAACCACGCCCTTGTTGGCGGCAGCCGGCATCCATGCCTTGGAAGACCCGGAATCCTCACGCAAATTAATATTGCCGACTAATCGCGACGACGTGCGCTTAATTATTGTGCGAGCCTCGGATGTGCCTACTTACGTGCAATACGGTGCGGCCGATTTGGGCATAGCCGGCAAAGACGTATTGGATGAGCACGGCGGTGAGGGCTTGTATCAGCCTATCGATTTGCAAATAGCCAAATGCAAAATGATGGTGGCGGTGCGCGAAGACTTTGATTATTTTGCTTCGATACGCAGTGGAGCTCGTCTTAAGGTTGTGACTAAGTATGTCAAAACCGCCCGTGAACATTTTGCCGCTAAAGGCATGCACGTGGATTTGATAAAACTTTACGGTTCCATGGAGCTCGGGCCATTGGTGGGCTTGGCCGACGTGATAGTGGATTTGGTTAGTACCGGGGGCACACTGCTGGCCAACAAACTTAAAGCGGTAGAGGAAGTAGGCGACATCACTTCGCGCTTGGTGGTCAATCAAGCTTCACTTAAATTGAATCGCGATAAGATTCAACCGATTATGCAGGCGTTTATAAGCGCCATTTCTGCCAAGTAAACGATTTTTAATTAAGAAATTAATAAGATTAGGTTAGATTTATGAGCATTAATATTAGACGTTTCTCCACCAGCGATAGCGATTTTGACGATAAATTAAAGGCTTTATTGGCCTTTGAAACGGCCCAAGACGATAGCGTGGACGAGGTGGTGGCAGGCATATTAAAAGACGTTAAAAAACGCGGCGACGCCGCTGTGTTGGAGTACACCCAGCGTTTTGATAAAACCACGGCCAGCACATTAAGCGAACTGGAAATCAGTAAACAAGATTTGCATGAGGCATTAAAAGGCTTGCCGGACGATCAGGGTGCTGCCTTACAAGTAGCGGCCGATAGAGTGCGTCTGTACCATGAAAAGCAATTAATGAGCTCATGGAGTTATGAGGAGCAAGACGGCACATTGCTAGGTCAGCAAGTGACCTCATTAGACCGAGTCGGCTTGTATGTGCCAGGGGGCAAGGCCGCTTACCCTTCATCCGTATTGATGAATGCCATTCCAGCTAAAGTGGCCGGCGTTAAAGAATTGATCATGGTGGTGCCTACGCCTAACGGAGAGCGTAACCAGTTGGTGTTAGCCGCGGCTGCGATTTCTGGCGTGGATAGGGTATTTTGCATAGGTGGCGCGCAAGCCGTTGGCGCCTTGGCCTATGGCACGCAAACCGTTCCCCAAGTAGATAAAGTGGTGGGTCCAGGTAACGCCTTCGTGGCGGCTGCTAAGCGTCGCGTATTTGGGGTGGTTGGCATAGACATGGTGGCCGGCCCATCGGAAATTCTGGTTATCTGCGACGGCAAGACCAACCCAGATTGGGTGGCGATGGATTTATTCAGTCAGGCCGAGCACGATGAGTTAGCGCAAGCCATTTTATTGAGCCCAGATGCCGACTTTTTACAAAGCGTGCAAGCTAGCATAAACAAATTGTTAGCAGACATGCCACGCAAAGACATCATCAGAACTGCCTTGACCGATAGGGGTGCCTTGATACAGGTGCGCGATCTGGCTGAGGCAGCCAAGATTTGCAACTACATTGCGCCTGAGCATTTGGAATTGTCCATGGACGATCCCTTGGCTTTTAGTTTGAGCATCAAACACGCCGGTGCCATATTCATGGGGCGTAACACCTGTGAGGCGCTGGGGGATTATTGCGCTGGACCTAACCATGTGTTGCCAACTTCACGTACGGCGCGTTTTTCTTCGCCGCTAGGGGTATACGATTTCCAGAAGCGTTCCAGCTTAATCATGGTGTCCGAAGCCGGTGCGCAAACCTTAGGTAAAGTAGCCGCCACCTTAGCTTACGGCGAAGGGTTGCAAGCGCACGCCAGATCCGCTGAATTTAGGTTGAAGCCAAATAAATGAGTAAATTTTGGAGCGATGTGGTGCATAAGCTAACGCCTTATGTGCCGGGCGAACAACCTAAACTGGATAATTTAGTTAAACTAAATACCAATGAAAATCCTTATGGCCCAAGCCCTAAGGTTTTGCAGGCGCTGAAGCTAGAAGCCGCTGAGACTTTGCGCCTTTATCCGGACCCCAATTCGGATGCCTTGAAAGCAGCCATTGCCAGCACTTATCAATTGCAGAAGGAAAACGTTTTTGTTGGCAATGGCTCGGATGAGGTATTGGCGCATGTGTTTCAAGCACTGCTAAAGCACAGTCGCCCCTTATTGTTTCCAGACATCACTTATAGCTTTTACCCCGTTTATTGCGGTTTGTATGACATTGATTACCAAACGGTGCCTTTATCAGATGATTTTACGATTAAGGTAGAAGATTACGATCAGCCAAATGGCGGCATTGTATTCCCCAATCCCAATGCACCGACTGGCATTCCATTGGCCTTGGCTAAGATAGAGCAATTGTTGCAAATGAATAAGCATTCAGTGGTTGTGGTGGACGAGGCTTACGTGGATTTTGGTACCGAGTCCGCGGTTGGTTTAATCAAGCATTACCCTAACTTATTGGTGGTGCATACCTTATCTAAAGCCCGTTCATTAGCAGGTCTTCGCGTTGGCTATGCCTTGGGCTCAGCCGAGTTAATTGAGGCCTTGACTAGGGTGAAAGACAGCTTTAATTCTTACCCTGTAGACCGCTTTGCCTCCGCTGGCGCAATTGCTGCTATGCAAGATAGCATCTACTTTCAAGATACTTGCCGTAAAGTGGTGGCTACCCGTGAGGCGCTGATTGCTGAATTAGCCAATCTAGATTTTGAGGTCTTACCATCCGGCGCTAACTTTATCTTTGCAAAACACCGGATACTAGGCGGGGCCGAAATTACTGCTATGCTTAGGCAAAAAAACATTATTGTTCGCCATTTCAAAGCCCCCAGCCGCATTGCGCGCTATTTGCGCATTACCATAGGCACGGATGCGCAAACTGTTTTGTTACTTAAGGCATTGCGTGAAATAGT
>CALQUO020000037.1 GCA_943333775.2 Methylotenera oryzisoli | reverse complement strand
TTGATCGATTGACCCTGAAACTGGATTTTTTGTGCCAAGGCCATTAAGGGTGTGCGTACCACCCCAGTGTATATTAATTCGTTTGTTTGCATGCGCGTGGCGTCGCTAAAGCCCATGATTTTTGGCTCGCCATTGCAGATTAAAGCCAAATCGGTAGTGGTGCTGCCTATATCTATAAATAAGGCATGGCTGACATGGCAGGCTAAGTATTCTATGCTGGCCAACCAATTCATAGAGGCGATACGATGAGTTTGGATTGCCACATCAGGCAGTCTTAGCCAATGGTGGTAGCCTGCATAAAACAGCATGGGCTCGGATAACTTCTCACTTAATAAGCCGGCAATTTGCCGTACGCCAGCAGCGCGATTGGGGAAAATATCCGCCAATTCCCCGGTCATTGTGACGCAATGCGCATGCCCCATCGCAGTCACAGAAAATTCCGTCAAGACCTCATCGATGGCTGCCCTCAAGGCATCTAAACCATGCCACAACGGGCAATAAACCTGGATGACAGCAAGCTTACCCAAGGCATCGACGCGCACTGCTTTAAGGTGTGCGCCACCTACATCCCAACCTATAACAGGCAGCAAGGCGTGCTCTACTGAAGTATGGTCAAGCGTCGTTTTCATGCAAGCTAATTTCCACTCTATTTTTTTCTATTAAGGGTAATTTAAAGCGCGCAGACAACACGCAAGACAAAATAAGTTCGGCTGGATTGCACGCCATGGCCTCACGCAAGCCAACGTAACTGCTGGTTAAACGCGGATTAATGTCTATGACATAGAGGCTGTCGTTCTGCGTATCAATAATGACATCCACCCCTACATAAGCCAAGGCATCCGGTAACATTTTGGCCATTTTGCGAGCCAGCGTCTCAAAACGAGACCAATATTGGCTCATGCCATTGACGCTAATGCCATGTAAAACAAATCCATCATCTTGCATGCTCACGTGTTGCTGATTGACACTGAGCAACCAGGACTGACCGTCCCGACAGAGCATGCAAAAACTAGCGGCAATACCCGCTTGGTATGCTTGTGCAAAAAAATGCTGGCTGCGATCCTCTTGTTGCATCCAATCGCGCATGGCCATGATGCTAGCAAAATACTGAATGCCCTCACAGCCGGCCCCATCTTCAGGCTTAACTAGCCAAGCTTCGTTGGATTGTGCCAATTGGGCAAAATAATCATCGCGAACGACTTCTTCTCCCGCATGCACTGGCAACGTGTGTATGCCGGCAGCGTGCATGGCTTCAAAACTCAAGGTTTTACTGGTGCCAATTAAGCATGCATCGTAGCCACAGCCTACCAATATGGGCCCATCCTCTTTGTTTTCAGCTTCCAAGCACAGCTCAGTTAACTTAAGTAATTGGCCGTCTGACTCGGGTGCAATCAGCCAAATCAAATCCACCTGCATGAGCATTGCTTCAAACACCGTAATGAACTCGCCAGCGGCCACTGGCGAGCTGAGTGACACCAAACATGATGGTTCTAGCCTAACATCGTGCAGACTAATCAGTTGGTAGGCATTGAGTTCACTTAGGTCTCTTAACAGCGCATCACGCATCAGCGCCCCTTCTTTGGCCAAGGAGCAAGGCAATGGGGCATCACTAAAGCCGCCAGCAGTGATAAACTCGCATACTAATATTTTTTTACGCTGTTCGATGATGCAAGTAATCCCGGTAATCGATTTATTGAATGGCGAAGTGGTGCATGCTAAAAAAGGCCTTAGGCAAACTTACCAACGCATGCAGTCGCCACTTTGTCCGTGTGGCGATCCATTGACTGTCGTCGCTGCGCTACTCGCTATCCACCCATTTAAGCAATTATATATCGCCGATTTAAATGCCATTCAAAAACTACCGAATAAGGCCAGCTCAAATTTCGCCAGCATAGCGCAAATACGCCTCGCTTACCCTGGACTGGAACTTTGGTTGGACGCTGGCTTTAAGCATTCAGAGGATCTGCTTGAATGGCAAACACTTAATCTACGCATTATTTTAGCCAGCGAAAACTTCCATGACATGCAGGATTATTTGGTGCTTAGCCAGCAGCATCAGTTTATCTTGTCACTGGATTTTTTTAGCGATGGCTTTCACGGTCCGAAAGCATTATTAAATGAAATGCAAAATTGGCCAAAGCAAGTCATTATCATGTCGCTGCCGGATGTAGGTAGCAATCTAGGCTTTAACAAGAGCAGGCTGGAACAAATTACGCAGTCCAACAAGGGCATTCATTTCTATGCAGCTGGCGGCGTAAGGGATGAGCAAGACTTGCTAAGTTTAAAAGCATTGGGAGTGCAGGGCGCACTGCTGGCCAGCGCATTGCATAATCGACAAATCAGCGGGGCGTCATTATCAATGCTTACTATGTAAAAAAGCTCGCCTAAGCGAGCTTTTTATTGATACGACTAGTGCTTGTTAGCTTATTCCAAATTGGCATGAATGGCGCGCATGCCTTCTTCGGTTAAACCTTTAGCAAAAATCAAATCGGCAATGGCGGCCTCCAAGAACAACAAAGTTGAAAGCTCGAACTGCGAACCCATAGGCATACCTTGCGTTAATGGGAAGCTGTTATCGTTACCAATTTGTACGGTTAGATCAGCTGCATCGGCCATAGGTGAGGATTTCTTCATGGAAATCACCACCAATTTAGCGCCCACTGATTTTGCTTTTTTAACAAAAGGCAGCAAGGTTTCCGTACCGCCAGAACCGGATACCAATAACAACAAGTCACCCGCTTTAATGGCTGGTGTCACCACTTCGCCTATCATGCTAACGTTGTAGCCAGCGTGAACTAAGCGCATAGCAAAAAAGCGCGATACCAATAAAGAACGACCGGCACCACCAATGAATGTTCGGCCAGCGCCTTGAACCAATTTTAAAAGTTCGGCTGATTTTGAGTTATCTGTTTCAGACAATATGCTGCTTAATTTGTCTAAAATTAATTTTTGACTGCTGCTCATAATTTTTTTCCTTATATATTTAATAACAGTGCATTTAATAGACCATTAAAAAAAAACCCGACTCGATAAAGAGTCGGGATTTCTAATTACTCATTTCAATAATTGCTTATTGAAATCGCTTAAATTAAGCGTGAGCAATAGCTGTGATTTCAGCAGCAGAAGCAGCTGGATCAGTAGCGCCGTAGATTGCAGCACCAGCAACAATGATAGTTGCGCCAGCGTCACGTACTTGTGCAGTTGTTGCAGCTTTAACGCCACCAGCAACTGAGATTTCAACGCCTAATTTCAAACCAGCTACTAAAGCTAGGTCAGTAAATGGTGTTTGACCAGCAGCTTGTTGATCCAAACCAGTGTGAACGCCAATGATGTGCGCACCTAATTTAGCCACTTCTTTAGTTTTAGCTGCTTTATCAGCAACGTTGATCAAGTCAACTTGTGCTTTTTTGCCGTATTTGTTAGCTACATCGATTACACCTTTGATGGTACCGATATCAGCACAACCTAAAACTGTACAGATATCTGCACCAGCTTTGTAGAATGGCTCAGCTTCGTAGAAACCAGCATCCATAGTTTTCAAATCAACTAAGATTTTGTTTTTTGGGAATTTAGCACGTAATGTTTCTAGCAATTTGATACCGTTGTGCTTGATGCATGGTGTACCGATTTCAAGAATGTCAACGTGCGGTGCTACTAATGCAGCTAAAGCAACGGTGCCGTCAAAGTCTAATGAATCTAAAGCCATTTGGGTTAATGCCATGGTGTTTCTCCGTTTAATAATTTTTAAGATGATACAAATTTATTGCTATTTTAGTAATAAAAACCGTTCAGAATGGCTTAAGCACCATTGGTGCAACAGGCCGTCATGTAGGGGTTTTACACTGCAATTCTTGTCTTACAAAAAACTGGACACTTATAGTAAATGCCCAGAAAACATATGTCAATTCTAAACTTAGCGTATTACGGTTTTATTACAAAATACTTACACTAAGCCCAGCCTTTAACAGAGGGTTAAAGTTTTTCGCTTAAAGCCGCTTCCAGTTTGTTTTGATCCGCCACAAAACCACGTATGCCTTCTGCTAATTTTTCAGTGGCCATGGCGTCTTGGTTCAACTCAAAACGGAACTCTTCTTCAGTTAACTTAGCACCCGGTTTTTTAGTTGAGCCGATGTCTTTTAGCACTTGCACCAAATTGCCTTCGGTTGCCGCTAAATCTTGTAATAAGTTAGGTGACACGGTTAAGCGATCGCAACCTGCTAAAGCAATCAATTCACCAGTGTTACGGAATGAAGCACCCATCACCACGGTTTTGTAGCCGTGCTCTTTGTAATATTGGTAGATAGCACGAACTGAAACCACGCCTGGATCGGTTTCTTGTGTGTATTCTGTACCTGGGTTTTTAGCTTTATACCAGTCTAAGATACGGCCAACAAACGGTGATATTAAAAATACGCCCGCTTCTGCACAAGCACGTGCTTGGCCAAAACCGAATAACAAGGTTAGGTTACATTGGATGCCTTCTTTTTCTAGGATCTCACCGGCTTTAATGCCTTCCCATGTTGAAGCCAATTTAATCAACACGCGGTCTTTGCTCACACCTGAGTCTTGATATAACTTGATCAATTTACGGCCTTTAGCCACCATCGCATCTAAGTTGAATGACAAGCGCGCATCCACTTCAGTAGAAATACGACCTGGCACTACTTTGGTGATTTCAGTACCGATTAACACGGCTAATTTGTCTGCCGCGTTATCAATTTGCTCGGCTTTAGAACCGCCTTGCGCTTTAGCATAGGCAATCGCCGTTTCAATAAGTGGGGCGTATTGTGGCAATTGGCTTGCTTTTAATACTAATGATGGGTTGGTTGTTGCATCAACAGGCTTAACTGATTTGATTGCTTCAACATCACCGGTGTCTGCCACGATGGTGGTCATAGCCTTTAATTGGTCTAATAAATTTGCCATTACTTGCCTCCTGAAAATTAACTTGAAATCAGCTGATGCTGCAGTCTTATATAAAATCTAGTGCAATATTATATCTGAAATTTGCCCGCAGGCGTTAGCCTAGCGCATTTTACTTGGCTGGTTTAGTCGCACGCAGACTTAAGCTTGGGCCGCACTTAATTGTTGCAATTGATTAGCCAACAGCGTAGCCACCGTTAGGTCGGCGCTGGTGCCAGGATTAATACCACGCCGCTTTAACGACTCATCCCACTTGAGCAATGTTGTTTGCATTAACTTGGGATTACCAGTTTTTACGTAATCCGCTTCGATGGCTTGCGCCTCCAAACAGATTGCTTGCGCTATGTCCAAGCCGTGTTTACGCACAATGTGGCTGTCCGGGTGCCACGCTAAAAATGCCAGGTAGACTGCCGTCGTCGCCCAAGTTTCGCTATTTACCTTAGCTTGATCTTGCCACGTTTGTTTGGCCGTCAAAAACCGCGGTAAGGCATCACAAAAAATAGTGTCGTAATTGTTTGCGTATTGCCATGCAATTAAATCCCTATCGGCTGCTGCCAGCATCAACTGCTTCAAGTTAACCCCTATCTCAGCCTGCACGTCATGTTTAATCGCACTGCCCAAACCCGCCGGCTTAGCTAGCAAAATGGCTTGCGCCGTCAATGCGCCGTCCTCCAACGTCAACCCGTCTAAAACCCTCGCTAAATTTTGCGCCAGATTCAATTCCGACGCTGGCGACAGGGCCGCATGTACGAGTGGCGCACACAACAAAATCAGTCCTAAATTGGTGTTCATGCCTACTGCTGATTGCGTCGCTTTCACCGCTTGCAATATGCGCTCACCCACCGTCAAGCCTGCTTGCGAAATAAGCTCAGCCGTGGCGTCTGCGCTCTTGATAAAATCGTGCACCGTCATGCCGTGGCCATCGGCAAACACATGCACGTTGCCGGGCTTAATGGCCTGCAATTCTGCCAAGCAGGCATTCCGGTAGGCCTGTGTAAGGACAGCAGGACTTAGTGGTTTGTAGCGCATATTGCTTTGGCTAAAAAATCGTCCACCAATAACTGGGCGATATTTTGCTTAGTCACGCTTTGCAAGCCCTTCCAGGCAGGCATGCTGTTCACTTCCAACACATAGTATTCGCCGCCTTGCGCCTGCATGATGTCTACCCCACAGTAATCCATATTCAGTACTGAAGCTGCCGCTAAGGCTAAATCCATCATGGCTTGATTGGCAGCATGAGCTTTGGCTAAACCACCGGAAGCCAAATTATTCAACCAAGCCGCCCCGCTTCGCTTCATGCTGGCAACTACCTGGTCAGCAATCACAAATACCCTGTAATCGTGGCTGGCGCGGCCATCGGCATCGGCTGGCGGCGTAATTAATTGCTGAAAATAATAAACCCCATCAACAAATTGCTGCATGGGCACCGGCAACGGCTCCGCAAAAGGCAGCTTACGCACGCCTAAGCCTTGCGAGCCGAACAAGGGTTTGATCACCAATTGCTGTTGATTAGCCTGCGCCTCTTGCCGAATTTGTTGTGCCTGTTGCCTGGATTCGCACACCCAAGTAGCCGGCGTCTTAACGCCATGCATAGCGAGTAAGAAGCTGGTCATGGCCTTGTCCACCGCTCGCTCTATGGCCTTGCCGTCGTTGTATACAAGTACGCCCTGCATGGCCAACATGTGCAACACATTCAGACGCGTCACCACTTGCTGCAGGCTGCCACCAGCCACCCCGCGAACAAAAACCGCTTGCGGCAATGCCGTGTGGCCAGGAATGCTTATCGCCGGACCTTGACCCGACATATTGATCAGGCAAGCGTGCAAAGGCACACAATGCGCATCCACGCCACGCGCCTTGAAAGCCTGAATTAATTGCGCGCCGTGCCAACCGGCCTCATCAGTAAGTATGGGGATTTGCATTTGGTCTAACTAAGCCTCAGTCGGAAAAAGACTGCTTCAGTAAATCGGCGTTTAACTGCCCTGCTGCAAAAACGGCGCCCGTTTGACGGTTGCTGATGACCACCTGCGCTGGCGAAAATAGCATGGGGTCTATTTTATAAAAGTCCATATTGGCCGATTTAAACACCTCAGCAAAAGTTAGACCGTAATCTTTGGAGGCACAACTGGGTAAACGACTGGCCAATGACTGGGCAGCGGCATCATCGCAATCGACCAGCAAATTGACCGTGCCGCCGAAAAGAATGGCATCGTTGGTGCGCCCCATGGCGGTCATAAAATCCTTGGCCACTGGCGGCAATACCACCACGCCACTGCCACTGACGATATTGCTTAAAGGAAAATGCAGGGTATGGGCTTTATGCAAGGCCACTTCCAATACCCGCGCGACAATTTGCACGACGCCGGCAATGCTGGTGGTAGGGGTTAGGATGATGGTCAAATTGGCGGCCGGCACCTGCGTGTCTTGTAGCACTTTGGCTATCACTTGCTCAGGTGGCATGCGATCGGTTTCCAAGACCAAACAGGTGGACGTGGCGGCATCTTTATAAGCCAGTTCGGCGAACAAATCTTCTCGTTGCGCTATGGCGCGGGCCGGTCCCGAGCCCAAGGCATAAAAACCCTCATGACTCAAAGCCCAACCTGCGTATTGACTGGCTAAACATGCTAGTACCGGCTGCTCGGATGTCACGCTGATTGCCGTTGGCCAATTAAGAGACGGCTTAAATCGCTGATCCGTTTCAAATTGCACGCGAGCTAAGCCACCTAGGCATATTTCCGCTATTAAGCGCCCGGCTTCCAAACTACCAGCCTGCGCTATGCCCGCATCGACTATGCGGCAACCGAGCTGGTGCTGATTCACGCCTATGTTTAAAGCCGACGCATTCGCTAGCAGCGTAGCCAACAAAGGCGCGCTTAACTGGTTCACACTCACATGCACGGGCGCGCTAGAAGGGGCTTGCATCTTCATCTTCTTTCAAACGATTGGCCAATAAATTGTTGAGCATTTTAACTCGAATTGCCAGCAATTGCTTTGCTGCGTCCGCCTTGTCGGCAGAGGCCAAGACCGTGCATATGGGCTGACCCGCCAGTATCTGGGCCGAATGCTGAGGCGACGGGCAGTCTTGCACCCATTCTGGCCAAGCAAAGTTGGCCCGAATACTCAAGGGTAACTCACTGTAAATAACAGCTTGCGCTACACTGCCGGATTTCACGGCGACGGCTGATGGCAAGGCATACGCTTGAGCTTGCTTGCAGGCAGCGACGTGCATGGCCAATAAATTCATCTCGCCATCAACCGTTTCATACAAGCCCACGCTGGCACTTAAACGCGGATTGATCTCCAACACATAGGCTACTCCATCTTGCAGCACCGCATCCAAACTGTTTAAACCCAATAAGGAAAATTCGGCCGTCAATTGCTGCGCCGCCTTCAAGAGTTGATTTTGCTCGCTTTCAGTCAAATCAATTTGACTGACCACCCCACCGTAGCGGTAAGGCAAGGCCTCGGTCGGCGCCAGCATCAATTCATTAAAACCCACCAGTGCAACCTGCTGAGCATAGGCTAGAAACAATATCGAGACCGGCAAGCCATGCAGTTTTTGCTGCGCATAGTGTTGCTTATCCAGCATTACTTTTCCATTGCTGTAGGGCTGAACATGGCTGCCACCGCTGGCCCCTACAGCCTTAACTAAGCCATCTAACGGTAAGCTTGCATCGCCATGCGTCCAGGTTTGTGGGTGAGCCACGCCCAATTGCGCAAAAGCGGAGAAAAAAACCTGCGGGGATTTAACGCTAGCCAGCGTTGTTGGGAGGTTACCCAGCAAGGGGATGCGCTTAGCGACCTCAGCCAACAAGGCTGGCTGGGCTTCAAAGCCACTGCCGTAAACAAAACCGATATAGCGACTGGTATCCAGCGTATCGATAATTGCGAGCAAGGCCGCGGCTTTAAAGCCATCATTGTCAAAAGGAGCCACCTCGGTCAAGCTTGCCATAGCCTGGGTTTGGCTATCAGCAAAGCCATCGATGGCGCTGACCTTAAAACCGGCCTGAACTGCCGTAGCCACAAAAGGCCGAGCAGAAAGCGCGATAATCAATAAGGCTGGGCTGAACAAATGCAGTGTTGTAACAGCTTAATACGTATGCAGGATGTCGCGGGCAAGCTTAAATGCCGCATTAAATTCCAAGTACAAAGGCTGATCGGCTGTGGTCATTTGCTTTAACAATCGCATTTGCGTTTGATACTTAAGCTGACCTAC
>CALQUO020000036.1 GCA_943333775.2 Methylotenera oryzisoli | reverse complement strand
GTACTGATCAAATGAATCGACTTGACCTTGCAGCTTAATGCCATTGACTAAATAGATAGATACAGCGACATGCTCTTTACGTAAAGCGTTAAGGAACGGGTCTTGTAACATTTGCCCTTTTTGATTCATGGTGTCTCCTATTGTTTGGAGTTAAATAAAAACTGCTTAAGATAATACGCTGCTTACAATTTAGAGCTATGGCTGGCCAAGCTTATTAAACAAAAGCCATAAAGCTATTTTAATACGGCCTTCAATCTAGTTAAAACTTCTTCTTTACCCAATATAGCCATGACCTGATCTATGCTGGGTGACTGCGCGATTCCAGTGATGGCAACACGCAGCGGCATGGCTAATTTAGGAAACTTCAAGCCATTTTTAGTGACCGCATCATTAATGACTTGGTGTATGGTTTCAGCCTGCCAATCGCTCGCATTTAATTCACCGCCTAATTCAGCCAGCACCGGCATGATGTCTGGCGTTAAATGTTTCACAACGGCGGCGGCATCCAAACTGGGCTTTTCAAAGAAATAGACTAAGCCATCAGCCAATTCGTTCAGGGTATTCACCCTTTCTTTATACAAAGCGATGCCGGCTGACAATTTGGCCGCATCAGGCGCAAGCACCCCTCTTAACGCCAAACGCTGCAATTGGTCTGCCAGCAAGGTAGTAGGATCTGCTTGTTTAATGTAATGCGCATTGAGCCAATTGAGTTTTTCAGTATTAAATTGGGCAGCCGACGGCGTAATGTGATCCAAATCGAACCACTGAGAAAATTGCTGCTTACTGAACACCTCTTCGTCGCCATGGCTCCAACCTAGCCTAGCCAAGTAATTGATGACCGCCTCTGGCAAGTAGCCGTCTTCATGGTACTGCATGACGCTAACCGCCCCATGACGCTTGGATAACTTCTGCCCATCGCTGCCCAATATCATGGACAAGTGTGCGTATTGTGGCACCTGTATGCTGCTGTCTATCTCGGACAAGGCACACAACATATTGATTTGCCGCGGGGTGTTATTGACGTGATCGTCGCCACGTATGACTTGAGTGATGCCCATGTCGCTGTCGTCGACCACCACGCAAAAATTGTAGGTGGGGGTACCATCAGCACGAGCAATGATTAAGTCATCCAATTCGCTATTGGCAATTTCTATGCGGCCTTTAACCAAATCGTCCCATGCCACCACGCCGTCTTGCGGATTCTTAAAACGGATAACCGGGCTAACATCGACAGGAGGAAGGGGCAATAATTTGCCCTTTTCCGGACGCCATTTGCCGTCGTAACGGGGCTTCAACTTTTGTGCCATCTGCTGTTCACGCAAGGCTTCCAATTCTTCCTTGCTGCTGTAGCAATAGTAGGCACTGCCTGCTGCCAACATGCTTTGTATGACAACTTTGTAGCGGTCCATGCGCAGCATTTGATAAAACGGGCCTTGGTCGTAATCCAAACCCAACCATTGCATGCCATCCAAAATAGCTTGCACGGCTTCAGGCGAACTGCGCGCTACATCGGTGTCTTCAATACGTAGGATAAACTCACCGCCGTGCTTTTTGGCATAGGCCCAAGAAAATAAGGCGGTACGCGCACCGCCTATGTGTAAGAAACCGGTTGGGCTGGGAGCAAATCGTGTACGAACGGTCATAGTCAATCAGGCATTAAAAATAATGCGTCATTTTACCATGGGCCAGCCAGTCACTGGCGACTTATGCGCAACTTAGTTGACGGCTTGCCAACCGCCGCCCAAGGCTTTAAACAAGGCTACGCTGGCTTGCAAACTGGCCTCGCGCGCTTGCACCAAACTCAGTTCAGCCGCGTGATAAACCCGTTGCGCATCAAGCACATCCAGGTAAGCTGAGTATCCAGATTGGTAGCGGTGCATGGCAATATCCAAGCCTTTTTTAGCGGCCGCTTGCGCGTCATGCAAGGCCGATTCACGCTCGGCATTTTGCCGCACACTCACCAAGGCGTCGTTGACCTCGGTAAATGCGTTTTGAATGGCTCGTTCATAACTGGCCAACACTTGTTTTTGCTGCGCACTGGCTTGATCCACTTGCGCACCACGCTTGCCAGAATCAAAAATAGGCAGATTTAAATTCAGGCCACCGGTCCAAATGCGTGACGAGGATTTTAGCAAATCACTTAAAGCCAAGCTCTCGCCACCTAAAGCTGCGGTTAAGGATATGCTAGGGTACAAAGCGGCCTTGGCCACACCAATGTTGGCGTTAGCCGAAATCAACTGTTGCTCGGCTTGCCGTACATCTGGCCTAGCTTCTAACAAACTCGAAGGCAAACCAGCCGGCGGTGCGGGCGGCAGCGGCAGCCCATTTAAGGCAAGTGCAGGGATACTTAAATTTAAATTGCCACATAGCAAAGCTAATTGATGCAAGCTTTGCGCGCGCATCTTGGCAAGCTCAGCCAACTGCGCTTTAAGGTTAGCACTGGCAGCTTCCGCTTGACGCACATCTAAGCCAGATGCCACGCCACCCTCTAGGCGGCGACGGGTTAAGCTCAGGCTAGCTTCACGGGTTTTCAAACTGTCTACGGCAATGGCCGTTTGTGCGTCCAAGCTGCGCAATAACCAATACTGCTGGGTGATCAAGCCAGTCATCGACAAATGCACAGTGGCTTTAGCGTAATGACTGGCTAAAGCTTGAGCTCGTGCCGACTCTTTTGCACGACGCAATTTTCCCCAAAAGTCCAATTCAAAAGCCGTAACAATTTGAGTATTGAAATTATTGCGTGGGTTTCCAACAAAGACCGGGAAAGGGCCTGATTCGGTGACCCGCGTGCGAGCGCCACGCGCATCCAGATTAAGGCTAGGGAAGGTTTCGGCACCGATTTCGCGAGCCGCCGCCTCGGCTTCCTCTATGCGCGCAATAGCTTGTTTAATATCAGTATTATTTTTCTGAGCTTGTTGAATTAAATCATTAAGAGTGGAATCTTGGTATAAGGTCCACCATGAAGCACTCATGGTCGTGCTCGCAACGACTGCATCAGACTGATTGTATACACTAGGCAAAGTGACGATCGGGCGCTGGTAATCTAAGCCCAATGGCGCACAGGCAGTCAGCAGCAACGCCAATGGTGCAAAAACAACCTGAGTTGTTCTGCTAACTTTAATGGCCATCATCGGGTTTCCTTATTACTTGCTTGCGATTCCAACTGGCCATGATGTCTAATATGTTTGCCACTTAACCAAGTAAAGAAAAGTGGAATAAAAATAGTCGCGACAAAGGTAGCTAATAACATACCGCCGAACACGCCAGTGCCCATGGATCGCCTTGCCGCGGCACCTGCCCCTGACGCCACCACCAAAGGCACAATGCCTAAAACAAATGCCATGGAGGTCATGACGATGGGTCTAAATCGCAAGCGGGCAGCCTCTAAGGCAGCCTCGGAAACAGGCATGCCCTGCTCCATTTTCTGACTGGCAAATTCGACAATCAAAATGGCATTTTTTGCCGCCAAGCCTATCAAGGTGATCAGCCCAATTTGAAAGTAGATGTCATTAGGCATACCGCGCAACAAGACGGCCAAGAAGGCGCCCGCCAAGGCAAATGGAACAGCCATGATAACTGCCAAAGGCAGCGCCCATGTTTCAAACTGCGCCGCCAATATCAAGAACACCATGATGATGGCAAACCCAAAGGCGAATACAGCGGCTGAACCGGTGCGTTTTTCCTGATAAGCCTGCGCGGTCCAAGCGATTTGGTAGCCGTCAGGCAGGTTGCTTGCCGCAATCCGCTCCACTGCCTTAATGGCATCGCCTGAGCTCACTCCCGGGGCGCCGGCGCCAAACACCTTAGCCGACAATAAGCCGTTGTAACGCTCCAACTGCTCAGCCCCAACCCGGTTGCTCACCTTGCTCAAGGCCGACAAGGGGATCATGTTTCCATTCGGCGCGCTGGCGCTAGGTTGACTGCGGACGTAGACCTTACCTAGGTCTTCCGCTTGCATTCTAAATTGAGCTTCGGCTTGCAGCTGCACGCGATAGGTACGGCCATTTTTATTGAAATCGTTGACATAATAAGAGCCCATGGTGCTTTGTAAGGTGGTGTAGATATCGGCAATGCGGACCCCTTGTGAGATGGCTTTGGCCTCGTCCACTTCTATGAGCAATTGCGGCACGGTTGGACGAAAAAAGGTTTTAGGAGGGGTCAAACTAGGGTCTTTAGCCATGGCCTCCATTAAATTATTCATCACTGCGGCTAACTTAATGGGGTCGGTATCGCGCTGACTTTGCACGTACACCTCAAACCCAGCGGCGGTGCCTAAACCCCTAATGGCCGGTGGGTTGACAGCAAAAGCCAAACCATCGGGCTGACTCATGCCAATTCCAAACAGCTTGCCGACAATTTGGTCGGCGCTGGTTTCACGTAGGCTCCAATCCTTGAGTCGAACAAACATGGTGGCGGCGTTGGTTTTATTGGCGCCAGTAAGCAATTCCAAGCCGTTTACGGCAAATTCATGGGCCACGGCTGGATCTTGGGCAATCGCCGAACGGATGGCTTCCGTGGTTTTAGTGGTGCGGCTCAATGTCGCGCCATCTGGCATCACCACTATGGTCACTACGTAGCCTTGGTCTTCTGCTGGTACAAAACTACCGGGCACTTTTATGAACAACACCACACAGGCCAGCACTATGCCGGCAAAGGCCAAACCGCCTATGATTTTATGCTTTAGGGTTAAGGCCACGGTGCGGGTGTAAAAATGGGAAAAGCGACTAAAGCCTTGGTTAAACGAAAGAAAAAAACGATTTTCGGCATGATTTTGTTGCAATATCATGGCGCACAATGCCGGGGTGAGGGTTAGAGCAACAACCCCCGATATCACCACGGCAATGGCCAAGGTCACAGCAAACTGTCTGTATAGCTCACCGGCGATGCCACCTTGAAAGGCCACGGGCACAAACACCGCACACAGCACCAAAACAATGGCCACAACAGCGGCCGAAACCTGCTTTATGGATTTGATGGCCGCCGGCAAGGGAGCTAAATTTTCTTCTCGCATAAGGCGCTCGGTGTTTTCCAGCACCACAATCGCGTCGTCTACCACTATGCCTATGGCCAGTATCATAGCAAACAAGGTGAGTAAATTTATGGAAAAGCCAAATAGGTATAAACCGGCAAAGGTACCAATTAAGGAAATCGGCACAGCAATAATGGGAATAAGGGTGGCGCGCCAACTTTGCAGGAACAAGAAGACCACCAAGACCACCAAGACCAAGGCTTCAGTAAAGGTTTTAAACACCTCTTTTATGGTGGCTTTAACGAAATCACTGGTGTCATAAGGAATGGTGTAAACCATGCCAGTTGGGAAACGGCCGGTTAACTCTGACATTTTGGCTTTGATGCCTTGCGCCGTATCCAAGGCGTTGGCACCCGTTTGTAAAAAGATAGGAATTGCCACACCGGCTTGACCGTCCAGCGCAGATGTCACATTATAACTTTGTGCACCCAATTCGACGCGAGCCACATCTTTTAAATACAGCAGACCACGTGGGCCATCGGCCCGAATAATGATATTGCCAAACTCAGCTGGGTCAAGCAAACGGCCTTTAGCACTGACCGTGTAAACCAATTGCTGGGAGCTGGGTGCAGGCTCTTGGCCTATCTTGCCAGCAGCGTATTGGTTGTTTTGCGCTGCAATCGCTGCCGCCACATCACTGGAACTGACACCAAGTTGGGCCATGCGGTCGGGGCGCAACCAAATACGCATGGCGTAATCTTGCCCGCCAAAAATCAAGGCGTCGCCCACGCCTTTCACCCGTTTTAATTCATCCAACACATTCAAAGTGGCGTAATTGCTCAGGAACAACCTATCGTGCTTGGCGTCCTTAGAGGTAAGCATCACCACTAGCAAGATGTCGTTGGATTTCTTTTGTACAATCAAACCGTTGCGCCTAACGTCATCGGGCAACCTTGGGGTGGCAATGTTGACGCGATTGCTAACGTTAAAGGTCGCCTGGTCTACATTGGTGCCAACCTCAAAGGTAGCCGTAATCACCAAGGTGCCACTGGAGTCGGCGCTAGAATTGAAATACAAGAGGTTATCTACCCCGCTCAATTGCTCCTCAATTGGGCCAGCCACGGTTTTTGCTAAGGTATCGGCACTCGCGCCTGGGTAGCTGGCAGTTATGGTGACCGTAGGTGGGGCAATTTGCGGGTACTGAGCGATGGGTAACTTAAAGGCGGCGGCCAAGCCAGCCAGCACAATAATAATGGACAGCACGGAGGCAAAAATTGGCCTGGTGATAAAAAACTTGGTCAAGGCCCTGTCCTATTTCGCTTTAACGGATAAGGCGGCGGCATCTTGATAGGGATGAGGCAGCACCTCGGCACCTGGGCGCATTTTGATTAGATTGTCAGAAATGACCAGCTCGCCTGTTTTTAAGCCGCTCAAGATCACCCAAGATTGACCTTGCCAACCGCCCTCTGCTATAGGTCGCACGTTGGCCAATACTTTACCTTGGGGATTTTTTTCTGCCACGAAGACATATTTACCTTGATCGCCGTTCAACACTGCTGTTTGCGGCAATAAAAATACGCCTTTACGGCTGCCAGTGGTGACACGCACGCGAACAAACTGGCCAGGCAACAAGGACTTGTCGGCATTGGCAAAGCTGGCGCGCAATTGTTGGGTGCCCAATTGCGGGTCTATGCTGCTGGCCGCAAAGTTTAACTGGCCAGTTTGTGAGTAATCTTGGCCATTAGGTAAAATGAGATGCAATTGTTTGACTCGGGCTGGCGACAAATAGCCGCCCAACAAAGCCAATTCGCTATCGGACAAACTAAAGCGCACCCATATTGGATTGATTTGGTAGACACGGGTCAATAGGCTGGTGTTGGCATTTACCAAAGCGCCTTCTGACAACTCAAAGCGGCCCGCCATGCCGGCAAGGGGCGAAGTCACCGTGGTGTAGGATAAATTTAACTGCGCTTCACGCAGATTAGCCTGGTATTGCGCCAGCGCAGCTTTGGCCATGCTGTTGTCAGACAAGGCGTTGTCGGCCTCACGTTGGCTGACCGATTCCGTGACTAACAAGCTTTTTAAGCGCTGCGCCTCACGATCGGTTTGTTCAACCTTAGCCTGCTGTTGCGCTAATTGCGCTTTTGCATTGCTCAAGGCAATTTGAAATGGCACGGGGTCAATTAAAAATAAAGCCTGCCCTTGCTTGATAGGCGAGCCTTCTTCATAGAGTTTCTTAAGCACGATACCGCCTACTCGCGGGCGAATCTCCACTTCTTTTGCACCCTCGGTTTGCGCCAAGGTCTCGGCCGCAATCGGCACATTGGTGGCTTGCACAGAAATCACGCCTACTGGCATGGCAGGCATAGCCATGCCAATGGCAGCCGGCTCTTGTTTGCCACAAGCGCTTAAACTCAAGCTTAGTATTAGGCAAAAGGATAAAGGCTGTATTTGGGTGCGTAGGAACGACGACAGCGTCACTGACGCCTGGCGGTTTAATGTCATGCTAGACTCCATGCAACCGGATTCGCTGCATTGTTAAATTTAAAATTCGCAAACTTCATTCTCACATAAATTCAGCTTGGACGCACGGCAAAAAGCTTGTTAATTAGCGATCGTGGAGCTACTATAAGGGAACAATTGTGCTGGGAGGCATAATGGAAATTTACACAGGCGAGATTTACGGTAAACAAACTGCGGCAAAATTTACCATGTATAACGTGCTAAAAGTGAGTAAAGCCATCGTCACCCTGCAAAACATAGACAACCCTTTAAGTCTATTTGAAACCACAGCCGAAAAATTAGCCAGCTCAGGTTATGTTCGCATCAGCCAAACACCATATATAGACTTACAGGCCAGCACCGCCAAAAAGCGCAAAGCCGCCAAAAAACCGACGCGCTGCCCGCTGACTTTTGATTTTTTAGAAGAGCGCGCAGACAGTCAACGTCCTGCAGCCATCATGCCGGATTTGTTTAATTAGTCCGAGGTGGTCCACCACGAAGATCGTGGCCATCGGCGCTGTATATCGCCACCTCCACAAAATCACCTGGGGTCAAGCCTTCGGCATCCTCCAGATAGACCACGCCGTCTATTTCAGGCGCGTCTGCTTTAGTGCGTCCTATGGCCTCTATATTGCCAGCGGAATCCGTTACCAACTCATCGACTAACACCGTTTGGATGCTACCCACTTTAGCTTGCAATTTGGCAGCACTAATGCGTTCCTGTACTTGCATAAACCGGCTTAAGCGCTCCTGCTTCAACGCCTCTGGCACTTGATCTGGCAGCGCATTGGCAGCAGCCCCGTCCACCGCAGAATAAGCAAAGCAGCCGACACGGTCTAGCTGGGCTTCCTCTAAGAAATCCAACAGCATTTGAAAGTCGTCTTCGGTCTCACCAGGAAACCCGGCAATAAAGGTGCTACGCACGGTAATGTCTGGGCAGATTTCACGCCAAGCCTTGATGCGTGCCAAGTTATTCTCGGCATGCGCCGGTCGTTTCATGGCTTTTAAAATACGTGGGCTGGCATGCTGAAACGGCACATCCAAATAAGGCAAAATTAAGCCATCCGCCATCAATGGGATCACTTCATCCACGTGCGGGTAGGGGTAAACATAGTGCAAACGGGTCCACACGCCTAAATCGCTCAAACTCTGACACAGTTCGGTCATGCGCGTTTTAACCGGCCTGCCATTCCAAAAACCGGAGCGGTATTTGACATCCACGCCGTAAGCCGAAGTGTCTTGCGATATCACTAAAATTTCCGAGACGCCGGCATTGACTAGATTTTCCGCTTCGTTCAAGACCTCGCCTATCGGTCTGCTGACCAAATCGCCACGCATACTGGGGATGATGCAAAAACTGCAGCGGTGGTTACAGCCTTCGGATATTTTTAAATAAGCATAATGACTGGGCGTTAAGCGTATGCCTTGTGGTGGCACCAAATCAACAAAGGGCTCATGCAATTTAGGCAAGTTTGCGTGCACAGCTGTCATGACTTCTTCTAGTGCATGCGGGCCGGTTACGGCTAAAACATTAGGGTGAGCCGCTTCCACCACGCCTTTTTTTGCACCCAAACAACCTGTCACAATGACCTTGCCGTTCTTCGCTATGGCCTCACCAATGGCATCCAACGACTCTTCCACCGCGCTGTCAATAAACCCGCAGGTGTTTACCACAACCAAATCGGCCTCTTCGTAGCTGGAAGAAATAGCATAGCCTTCTGCACGCAATTGGGTGAGAATACGCTCTGCATCGGAGCCGGCTTTCGGGCAACCGAGTGAAACGAAGCCGACCTTAGGATTGGATAAACTCATGAACACTTACCT
>CALQUO020000035.1 GCA_943333775.2 Methylotenera oryzisoli | reverse complement strand
GGCGCAAACCAATCAATTGATGCAACAAATGGTGGCAGCCGGTGAAGTGGATGCCTTGGTGGCAGAGCGGGTGTGGCAGGAACTGGCCAAAGGCTTAATGGAGCAGCAACCAAGTCGCTTGTTTGAGGTCTTGCAAGCTTGTGGTGCCATGGCACGTATTTTGCCTGAATTGGCCGCCTTATGGGAGCGCGAGCCCGATAGCGCGCGCACATTATTGCAAAGGATTAATCATGCCGCCCAACAGCAACAAATATTGCCGGTTCGCTTTGCCGTGCTGATGCTGGCTGGCCAATTAAATGCCGATCAACTCAAAAGTCTAAGCATGCGCCTAAAAGTGCCGAACGACAGTAAGAAGTTAGCGCAATTGCTGCATAAATTCCACGGGCTATGGCCGCAAATATTGACCATGTCGGCACAGCAAATACTGGATTTTTTAATGGCAATGGATGCCATCAGGCAGCCATACAGGTTGACGGATTATTTAAGCGCAGTGCGCTGTTACTACGGCGATTTAACAGCAGAGGCAAGCTGTCAGCCCAGTCTGGTATTACACAAAGCGCTAGCGGCTGCTCTGGGTATCGATGCCGGGGCCATCGCGCATGCTTGCAGTGGGCCATCGCAAATTAAACAAGCCGTTTATGCCGCACGTTTGCAAGCGGTCAGTCAAGCGCTGTAGCTTTATTGCCCGCTAAACAAAGAGGCTATCCAGCGTCGTCCCGCATGAAACAATGCGGGTTGATATAGGCAGAGGGTTATGAGTAAGGCGCTGTTCGTGAGTGCGGTGACTAAAAATAGGCTTGCGATGGTCAGTCCCAGTTTGAAGAGGGCGATGGATAGCACGCCTGACGCGACCATAAACAAGGCGTTCAATATATTATTGCTCGCCATCACGCGCGCCTGATGGCTTTGCGCAACCTTGCTTTGTACGTAGGCATACAAGGGCACAATATAAAAGCCACCATACACACCCAGTAATGCAATATCCAGCAGCACGCGTGCGCGAGCAGGATCTAGCAGGCATTGCAGGTAATTAAGTGGGTATGCATTTGGCGCCGCGACCTGGTTGATTAAGCCATAACTGGCAAAGTATAAATCGATACCAAATAGACCTAAGCCCACTGCTCCCCATAGCACTAAGCCCAGTTCTATTTTGCGCCTGGATAATTTTTCACAGAGCAATGAGCCTAAGCCTATGCCACATGAAAAAAGGCTTAATAACAATATGAACACACTTTGATTGCCATTTAAACTGTCTTTAACAAAAGCCGGAAATTGTGCCAATAAAGTAGCGCCATAAAACCAAAACCAAGAAATGGCCATTAAGGCTAAGCCTATTTTTTTATTTTGTTTAGCCCATAGTAAATTTTGCCAAGTGGCGCGAATGGGTTGCCAGTCTATGCATAATTCATTAGCGCCAGCGGGGGAATTGGGTAGGCTAAGACTGGCCCAGTAACCTGCTAGCGCGATGCCTATGGTGACCGCGCTAACAAGCAAGGCCGGCTGTGTTTGCAGGGCTATGGCCACGCCCAGAATTTGCCCCAGCAGTATGGCTAAAAAAGTAGCGGATTCCACCAAGGCATTGCCGCCTATTAATTCTTCATGAGACAAATGCTGCGGGAGGTAGGCGTATTTCACCGGGCCAAACAAACTGGAGTGCACACCCATGAAAAATAAAGCCGTCGTTAGTAGAGTCAGATCGTACAGATAAAAGCCAAGGGCAGCAAAAAGCATGATGGCTATTTCAAACAGCTTAATGCGGCGCATCAGCATGGACTTTTCAAATTTGTCAGCCAGTTGCCCAGCCGTGGCGGAAAATAACAAAAAAGGCAGGATAAAAAGCGCCGGTAAGGCGCTGGCCATGAATGTGTAATCGATTTTGCTTGTGCCTAAACCACCAAACACCAGCAAGGTAATAAGAGTTGTTTTAAATACGTTGTCGTTGAAGGCGCTCAGTAACTGGACCAAAAAGAAGGGACGAAAGCGCTGTTCTTTCAGTAAGTTAAATTGCATGGCGAGTGAGCTAGGCTTAAATAGAGGCTAGCAGGATCATAGCATGGGAAATTATGGATTGATTTTAAGGCTAAGGAGCGCGTTATAGCGCGCGTTTTTTGGTGCTGTTGGCACTTTGTTTGGCTTTGTTTTTGCTTTTTGCCTCATCGGCAGCGTCGCTGGCGGCCTGCAACTTTTGCGCTTCTATGGCCGCTTCAGCAGCCCTTCTGCGTTCAAGTATGCGCGCCTGCGCATCAGCCAGTTCATCCAGGGAGATGACTTTGTCTTGGTTGGCGTCGACTTGATTAAAGTGCCTAGCGATTTGCGGTAATTTTTCTGTGGCTTCTTGCCTGTCTATGGTGCCATCGTTGTCATTATCGGCATCAAAAAAACGCGCTTCCAAACTTTCTTGCATGACGCGACGACGTTCTTCAATTCTATCGTGGTCTTGGTCTATGGATCTGGCGTAATCGTCCAACGCTTTACGCAATTTCTCTCGGCTTTCTGGGCTGAAATTTAGCTCCAGTGTTTGTTGTAGAGCATCGTTGTTATTGTCCTCATTGGCGGCCAGTTTGCTGAGTTTGCCGTTGCCCTCAAAGTAGGTTTTTTCCGCAGCCAGACTGTTTAAGCTGACAGCAAAAAGCGCGCCTAGCCAAAAGCAGAGGGGCTTAAAAACAAACTGTTGTTTTGAGTTTAGAAGAATCAATGCCTTAACTTTTTAAAGGTTAACCGGATTTAGACCAAGCATCATGGAGCAGGATTGTTAATTGATTGTTTCGAACAGGGTTGAAATTGTAAAAATTTGTAACAAAAGCTTGTCTAGATTTAAGACTAAAAAAATGCCACTAAGTTCTTCTTGTAAGGGCTGCGGTTGTTTGCCATAGAATTGGCTGCCCATTGGCAAATTAATCGGCCTGCATTTGAAAATCAACGAAATTAGCATACACTGGAACATGAAAGCTGTTAGCTGGGTATGGGCCTAGGCTCTTGGCTAATTAATCGGCGTTTATCCTCAAAAAACACAGTGCGAGTGTCAATATGATCAATCAAAACAAAAAAATATTAGTCGTGGACGATGATGTTCGTTTGCGTGAATTGTTGCAGCGTTATTTAACCGAACAAGGTTACATCATTAAAGTGGCATCCGACGCCAATGAGATGGATGCTGTCTTAGCCAGTGAACCGATTGACTTGTTGGTGCTGGATTTGATGTTGCCGGGCGAAGACGGTTTATCTATCTGCCGGCGAATTCGTGGCACAGGGACCATATTACCCATCATCATGCTGACTGCCAGAGGAGATGAGGTCGACCGTATCATAGGCTTGGAGATGGGCGCCGACGATTATTTGCCCAAGCCATTTAACCCGCGTGAATTGTTAGCGCGCATCAATGCCGTAATGCGTAGGCACGAGCGTTTGCAACCCAGTGCGCCGGCTTTAAATGTCGACAACGTGGCCATAGGTGATTTTATTTTCAGTGCCAGCAGCCGATCGCTTACTAAGGACGGTGCGTCCATCACCATCACCAGCGGTGAATTTGCTTTGCTCAAAGTCTTTGTGGATCACCCGCGTCAACCCCTGTCTCGCGACCGTTTGATGCAGTTAGCACGTGGCCGTGAATTGGATGTGTTTGACCGCAGTATAGACGTACAGGTATCACGCTTACGTAAACTGATAGAGCCGGATGTGGCGCATCCACGTTATCTGCAAACCATGTGGGGCTTTGGCTACGTCTTTATTCCAGACGGTGCGCTAGACGAGTAAGGCCATACTCCATGCTTGCTACTTCCATTTTTTTCAAGCAGATCGCCATTTGAAACCGATACTACTCCCTAAGACCCTGCTTGCCAGGGTGATGCTACTGATTGCCGTGTTGTTGGCCGTGGCGCAAGTGGCATCCTTGCAGATTTTTGAGTACTTTGAGCGTGAGCCACGCGCAGAGGCCACGGCTCTGCAAGCCGTTACCGTGGTTAACTACACGCGCGCTTCATTGATCGCTTCGCAAGAAAGCTTGCGCTTGGCGCTGCTATCAGAAATCACCGGTAAAGAAGGCGTGCGTATCTATTACGCGGATTTCATGGAAGAAATCGAGCCCTTGCCGGCGGATCCCTTCATCAACCTGGTGGCAAAAAAAATCCGCCAGCGTTTGGGCCCGGAAACCATCATTACGGTAAAACATTATGGGGTGCAAGGGCTTTGGATCAGTTTCAATATCGGCCCGGACGATTATTGGGTGGTCATACCGCGGGTGCACGTTGAGCGGGCTTTTCCTTGGCAATGGCTGGGTTGGGCCGCTTTGGTGTTGGCCTTGTCTTTAGGCGCAGGCTACTTTATTGCCATACGAATCAATCGCCCCTTGCATTTATTAATGAATGCAGCCGACCGCTTGCGTAATGGTGAGCAGCCAGAAAAACTACCAGAAGGCAGCTTTGCTGAGTTGCAGGAAGTGAACGACACCTTCAATAAAATGGCGGATTCACTGGCGGAACTGGATGCCGAGCGCACGCTGATTTTAGCCGGTGTTTCGCACGACATACGCACGCCGCTGGCGCGTTTACGCTTAGCCGTGGAAATGCTGCCTGAAGAGGGCTGCGCTAGCCTCAAACACGGCATGGTGGAAGACATTGCTGACATGGATAACATCATCCACCAATTCTTGGATTTCGTAAAAGGCGTGGAAGGCGAACCCACGCACATGACAGACATTAACAGCCTATTGCAAGCCTTGCATGATAGGCAGTTGCGTGCCGGACGTGACATTGTCGTGCAATTGGCGGCCAACTATGTGGTGCCGATTAAGCCCTTGGCCATGCAGCGCTTATTGGATAATTTAGTGGGCAATGCCTATGCCTACGGCGGCGGTCAGGTGCGAGTTGCAAGCAGCATCTCGTCTGACCACATCGTGATTAGCGTATTTGATAACGGCCCCGGTATTCCGGATACGCACTTGGAGAAATTATTGCGTCCGTTTGAGCGCTTAGACAGTGCGCGCAGTAATGCCGGTGGCAGCGGCTTGGGTCTGGCCATTGCGGATCGCATAGCCAAGTTGCATCAGGGTAAATTGCAGTTGATTAATCGCCCAGAAGGCGGTTTGGAAGCCAGGTTGACTATCCCCATCAAAAATTAGTCGGTACCTTGAGTCTGCGGTTCAAACCAATTTAATTTTTCACGTAATTGCACCACTTGGCCAATAATGGTTAAGCATGGTGCTTTCATTTTGGCCGCGGCCACTTGGCTAGCCAAGTCACTTAAGTTAGCGCTTACTACTCTTTGATGCTGCGTGGTGCCTTGTTGTATCACCGCGGCCGGCATGTCGCGGGCTACGCCATGGGCCATCAATTGCTGGCAGATTTGCTCCAAGCCAACCAATCCCATGTAGATCACCACGGTTTGTTGCGGTCTGGCCATGGCCGCCCAATCTAAATCCAGCACACCATTTTTTAAATGGCCGGTAATGAACAGGCAGGCTTGGGCATAATCTCGGTGGGTTAAGGGTATGCCGGCGTAGCTGGATACACCGTTGGCCGCCGTGATGCCAGGCACAACCTGGAATGGCACGCCTTGTTGCATAAGAGTTTCAATTTCTTCACCGCCTCGACCAAAGATAAAGGGATCGCCACCTTTTAAACGCAACACGCGTTTACCGGCTAATGCTAAGCGCGCTAGCAATTGATTGATTTCCTCTTGTGGCAAGGTGTGTTGGTCGCGCGATTTGCCGACATAGATGAGTTCCGCATCTCGCCTGACCAAGTCCAAGACCTCGGGGCTAACCAGCTTGTCGTAGACGCAAACGTCGCATTGTTGCATCAAGCGCAAGGCCCGAAAGGTAAGCAAGTCTGGATCGCCGGGGCCGCCACCAACCAAATAAACCTCACCGTGCTGTTGCGACGCCGTATCGTCAGCTAAGAGTTGGTCTAGGCCGATTCTGGCGGCGGCTTCCTGGCCGGCTAATATGCGTTCCACTATCGGGCCTTGCAGCACGCCCTCCCAAAAAATGCGGCGCGCTTGGCTGGTGGCGTACTTACTTTTAACTTTATCCCTAAATTCACCAGCAATAGCGGCGATGCGACCGTAGCCTGCGGGCAGCATGGTTTCAATTTTGCTTCGCAAATAACGAGCCAATACCGGGGCGTTGCCCTCACTGGAAATGGCAATGACGATGGGCGATCTTTCCACTATGGACGCCATGGTGAAAGTACATAAAGCCGGCGCATCGACCACGTTGACCGGGATGTTGTTTGCTTGAGCGGCAAGCGATACAGCCGTGTTGACTTGCAAGTCATTGGTGGCGGCGATGACCAAGCATGCGCCATTTAATTGCTGATCTGCAAAGCGGGCTTGCTGGTAGCGTATGCGCCCAGCCTCAACTAAGTCGGCCAGCGTAGGGCAAATTTCCGGGGCGTAAACGGTCACGCTGGCTTGCGCTCTTAAGAGCATGGTTACTTTACGGGCAGCAACCTCGCCGGCGCCTATGACGACGCAGAGGCGTTGGTTGATGTTCATGAAAATAGGCAGTGCTTGCATAAGCTAAAGGTCTCAATTTTTGCCTATTTTACCCTGCAGGCCACAACTTTGCGTGAAGCTCATGCACAAATGCGCTAAAATCAAGGCTACTGTAAATAGGTCATGACGCTTTGAATGCAAAAGAAATTTCCATAAATTCGCCCGTCAGCGCGAGTGCGGAACCAAAAAAAGTTTTTATTAAAACCTTTGGCTGCCAGATGAATGAGTACGACTCTGCGCGCATGGCCGATATGTTGGCGGCCGCCGATGGCATGGTGGAAACGCAGACGCCGGAGGACGCCGACGTCATCTTGCTCAACACCTGCTCGGTTAGGGAAAAAGCTGAAGATAAAGTTTTCAGTCATTTGGGCCGTTTTATCCCACTAAAAAACAAAAATCCAAACTTAGTCATTGGCGTGGGCGGTTGCGTGGCCTCGCAAGAGGGTGACAACATTATCAAGCGTGCGCCTTTTGTGGATTTGGTGTTTGGACCACAAACCTTGCATAGGCTGCCTGATTTGATTAAGCAACGGCAATCCAGTGGTCAGTCGCAGGTGGACATTTCCTTCCCCGAGATAGAAAAATTCGATCATTTGCCGCCACCAAGTGTAGAAGGCGCCAGTGCTTTTTTAAGCATCATGGAAGGCTGCAGTAAATATTGCAGTTTTTGTGTGGTGCCGTATACGCGAGGCGAGGAAGTGTCACGTCCGTTTGCGGCCATCCTAACTGAAGCTGCGCAGTTGGCTGCGCAAGGGGTCAAAGAGATCACTCTGTTAGGTCAAAACGTCAATGCATATCGCGCCGAGCACGAGGGCTTGGAAGCGGATTTGGCCATGCTCATAGAATACATCGCGGAAATTCCGCAGATAGAACGCATCCGTTTTACCACCAGTCATCCCAATGAGATGACACAACGCTTAATTGACTGCTTTGCGAACATCAGTAAGTTGGCCGTGCACTTGCATTTGCCAGTGCAAGCTGGCTCGGATCGTGTGCTAATGGCCATGAAGCGTAATTACACGGCTTTGCAATTCAAATCCACCGTGCGTAAGTTGCGCGCGGCCAATGCAAATTTGACCTTTACCTCGGATTTTATCGTTGGTTTTCCAGGTGAAACCGAAGCCGAATTTCATGCCACGGCGCAGTTGATGCAAGACATAGGCTTTGATTACAGCTTTAGCTTTTTATACAGCCCGCGTCCCGGCACGCCCGCCTCATACTTAAGCGATGACACCACGCAAGCGGTGAAATTAGCCCGATTGACTAAATTGCAAGCCATCAATGAGGCGCAGGGTAAACGCATTAGTGAAGCCATGTTGGGCAGTGTGCAGCGCGTCTTAATAGAAAGCGCATCCTGGAAAAACAGCCTGGAACTGGCAGGTAAAACCGATAACAATCGCATCGTCGACCTGCAGGGCAGCAGCGACCTCATTCATCAATTTGTTAATGTGCGCATTACCGATGTCAGCAATCCCAAGCGTTTGCGCGGCGAATTGATCAGTCATTAAGCAAAAGACACCCTATGGAAATTACCTTAAGCCCAGAAGATAACCTTCGTTTAGCCAATTTGTGCGGTGTATTGGATGAAAACATTAAACAGATTGCCGATGCCTTGGACGTGCAAATTATCCGCCGTGGCGCGCACCTGCGTTTTGTTGGCGATGTGCACAATAAGCGATTGGCCGCGCAGTTGGTGGAGAATTTTTACGCGCGCGCTAAACAGCCTATAGGCTTAGATGAAATCCAATTAGGGTTAGTCGAGATCAACAAGCTCAAGCCGGAAGACGTAGCCAGTTCCAATGCGCCGGTGTTGATGACGCGTCGGGCCGAATTGCATGGCCGAACGCCTAGGCAAATTGCTTATTTGCAGCAAATCCAAGATCACGACATTACCTTTGGCATAGGCCCAGCCGGCACCGGTAAAACCTATTTGGCGGTGGCCAGTGCGGTGGATGCCATGAGCCGAGACAGAGTGAAACGCATTGTTTTGGTGAGGCCGGCGGTTGAGGCCGGCGAGAAACTAGGCTTCTTACCTGGCGATTTAAACCAAAAAGTCGACCCCTACCTACGGCCTTTGTACGATGCATTATACGATTTGGCTGGGTACGATACGGTCAATAAAATGTTTGAACGCGGCGCCATAGAAGTGGCGCCCTTGGCCTACATGCGCGGCCGGACTCTAAACCAGAGCTTTATTATTTTGGACGAAGCGCAAAACACCACGCCTGAACAAATGAAAATGTTTTTAACCCGTATAGGCTTTGGCACGAAAGCCGTGATCACTGGCGACGTGACACAAATTGATTTGCAACGCCATCAAAAAAGCGGCTTGGTAGAAGCGCAAAAGGTTTTAAAAGACATCAAAGGCATCGCCATGACACATTTCTTAACGGCGGATGTGGTGCGCCATCCCTTGGTGCAGAAGATCGTCAATGCATACGAGCAATACGAGCAACAGGCCGACAAGTAATCCACCGGCGACAGTTTTAGTGCCAGCACTAAGGCAATGGCTAAAAGCGAGTAGTATAATGACCAGCATACCTAGATAAAGCGAGATAGCAATGATCCCAAATAAATTTAGTAAATTTGTGCAACGTGGCCTTGGTGTAGTCGAGCAAGGCGTATTGATCACCATTGCCATGGCGACCATTTTCGCTGTGTTTGAAGCCATATTGCATATATGGCAGGCACGCGCAATTGCTGTCGGCGATCTGCTTTTGCTGTTCCTCTACCTAGAGGTGATGTCCATGCTGAACCACTACTTGGGCTCGGGTAATTTACCGGTTAGGTACCCGCTTTACATCGGTATCATCGCCTTGGCGCGTTATTTGGTGTTGGAAGTGGCCGAAATTAATGCCTTGCAAATGCTGGCGCTATCCGGCTCCATCTTCTTGATTGCGATTGCCATCTTGGTGATCCGTTATGGCCATGTGCGCTACCCTTATGTGGATTGCCCAACTCAGCAATCTAACTAGTGCGCTTTTGCCCTGCAAGACCTAGGTGCCATGCCCAAACTAAAACTAGCCGTTCAATACGCCAGTGAGTATCCCCCGTTGCCCAGTCGAGCGCAGATGCGCTCATGGGTGAAGGCAGCGCTTAGGGTGGACACGGAAGTCACGATACGCCTAGTCGACGAAGCCGAAGGGCGGGCACTCAATAAACATTACCGGGCAAAAGATTACGCCACCAACGTGCTGACTTTTCCTTTAAGCGCAGAGCCGCATTTAATTGGTGACATCATTATTTGCGCGCCGGTGGTGGTCAGTGAAGCAATCGCCCAAGGGAAATCCTTGAT
>CALQUO020000034.1 GCA_943333775.2 Methylotenera oryzisoli | reverse complement strand
TTGGAGAAAATGATGCTGTGGCCGGCCAAGCTCACCTTTTCTTGCACCACAACGCTGTCTGTCCCACTGGGCATCATGGCGCCTGTCATGATGCGCACACATTGGCCTTTTTGCACTGGCTGATCAAAGCCATTGCCAGCGTAGGCTGTGCCTATCAAGCTTAATGTAGTCTGACCCTCGTCGGCGATATCTAGGCTGTTAAACGCATAGCCGTCCATGGCCGAATTGTCGTAATTGGGCACTTGAGCTGGTGACAAAACTGCCTGTGCCAACACCCTACCTAGGCCCTCTTTTATGGGCACTTGTTCGCATGCTTTCAGGGGGCTTAAGTGCGCTTGGATGAATAATTTGGCCTTAGCCACGGACATGGCATTGGGGTCGTAATCTTCCATAAAGCTAGGCAAGCGTGAAGCTGGATTTTGGCTGTTGGGCATATTGGCGATTAAAGTAGACTTAATTTGACAGCTGCAATTCTAAAGCAGCCAGGTCGTCTGCGGTATTCAAATTAATAAATGCCTGCGCACTGTCAGTAAAATCGACTTCCACATAAGCCAAGCTTTTTTGCCAGTCGCTCACGCGGCGGTTTCCCTGTTGCAAGTAGGCTTGCAGCGAAGGTAAAACAGGTTTTTTACATAAGCAAAAAACCGGATGAATACGGCCATGGCAACTGGCTACGGCAATTTGCGCCAGATGCTCATTTAATGCCGCCAGTAAGCGTTCGGCTAAATTAAGCGGCAGCAAGGGGCAGTCACAGGGAACGCTTAATACGTATTCCTGTTGAGCATGTTGTAAACCTAGGCTGATGCCGGCTAGTGGGCCGACAAAGTCTGGGTAGCTGTCCGCCCAAACTGGGTAGCCTAGCTCTGCGTAGCGCTCCAGTTCACGGTTGGCATTGATGATAACTTCGTCTACTTGTGGGGATAAGCGAGAAATAACGTGGCTAATCAGGGCGCGCTGGTTTAATAAAGCCCAGCCTTTGTCTATTCCGTTCATGCGGGTAGCGCGACCTCCTGCCAAAATGATGGCACTGATACCCATGGCTTAGCCGCCCGTGTGCGACATGAAACGAACCACGGCCGGCTGTTGGCGGTTTAAATCAAAATCGTGTCCCTTTGGTTTTACGGCCATGCTGGCTAAAATGGCGGCAATGATAGCTTGGTCGTTATGGGGGTGCGCACGCAACAGCGGCATCAACTCAACTTTATCGTCTTGACCTAGGCACAGATAAAGTTCGCCCTTACAGCTAATGCGAACGCGGTTGCATTGTTCGCAGAAGTTATGGCTATGCGGTGAAATAAAGCCTATTTTACTTGGGCTGTTGGCCACCTGCCAATAGCGTGCGGGACCGCCTGTGCTTTTTGTACTGGCAAGCAATGGGTAGGCCGCTTGCAGGGTTTTTAAGGTTGCTTCATTGCTGCAAAAAGTCGACAAGCGATTGTGTTGCACCTCACCTATGGGCATCTCTTCTATAAAGGAAATGTCTAGGCCTTGGTCTATGGCAAATTGAACCAAGGGCACGGCTTCGTCGTCATTGACGCCACGCATGAGCACCGTATTAAGCTTAATGTTTTCAAAGCCGGCTTGCTTGGCAGCTTCTATCCCGGCTAAGACTTGATCGAGCTCGCCGGTGCGAGTAATGCGTTTGAAACGGATAGGGTCTAAGCTGTCTAGGCTGATGTTGATGCGCTTAACCCCTGCGCGCTTTAAGTTGTCGGCTTGTTTGTGTAATTGACTTCCGTTGCTAGTAAGCACTAACTCTTTTAGCTTGGGCAGTTGGCCAATTTCTTCAAATAACCAAAGTGCATTTTTACGCACCAAGGGTTCGCCACCGGTAATGCGCACTTTGCTTACGCCCAAACTAACGAATATTTTAACCAATCGTGCGCATTCTTCTAGGCTCAACACTTCATCCCTTGGCAGAAACGTCATATCTTCGGCCATGCAGTATGCACATCTAAAATCGCACCTATCTGTAATGGACAATCGAATGTAATCGACGACACGACCATGCTGGTCGATTAATTGAGGAGCGGTAGCGGGCACTTTATTTATCACGTCTTGTCGGAATAGCTAGGTTGTTACAAGTGTATTATACTTATAGCTAAAAAAATACCATGAAAGAAGTTTTGGAGAGTGACGTTGCAAGATACCCTTATCGACCAGGCATTAAGCGTGCAAGCAGGATGGACTGAAAAATTAGATCAGCTGATCGCGCAATATAAATCAATACCAGGGGCTTTGTTGCCTTTATTGCATGCTATCCAGGACGAGCTAACTTACATACCCGAATCAGCCTACCCAAAAATAGCTCAGGCACTCAGCTTATCAGTGGCTGAGGTGCATGGCGTGGTGAGCTTTTATCATCACTTTAAAACGCATAAACCCGGTCGTCATGTGTTACAAATATGCCGGGCGGAATCCTGCCAAGCCATGGGTTCCGAAGCATTGGAAGCCCATGCCAAACAGTGCTTAAGCATTGATTACCACGAAACCAGTCAAGATCAGGCTGTTACCCTGGAGCCTGTCTACTGCCTTGGTAACTGCGCGCTTTCACCAGCTGTGATGATGGATGAGGAAATCTTTGGACGCGTCAGCAAAGCCGATTTAGAGGCCTTAATACAAGATGCTATAAAAACGGAGGCGCATGCTTAACATGAGCACGATAGTTTACGTACCGCGCGATTCTAGCGCCCTGTCGGTAGGGGCGGAAAAAGTAGCGAGCGCCATTAGCCAAGAAGCGGCCAAGCGCGGCATGGCCGTGACGATAGTGCGTAATGGTTCGCGCGGCCTCTACTGGTTAGAAACCATGGTGGAAGTAGCCACGGATAAAGGTCGAGTGGCATATGGTCCTGTTAAGGCTGCCGATGTCAGCGGCTTGTTTGAGGCTAATTTTTTAAATACTGAGGCTGCTAGCGCTAAAGCGCATCCATTAAATTTAGGCTTAACCGAGGAGCTGGCTTGGCTGAAGCAACAACAACGCCTGACCTTTGCCCGTGTCGGTATTACCGATCCGGTATCATTAGAGGATTATTTGGCACACGATGGCTATCAAGGCCTGAAAAATGCCTTGGCCTTATCGGCGGCAGACATAGTGAAAACTGTGACCGATTCCGGTCTTCGTGGCCGTGGCGGTGCCGCCTTCCCGACTGGTATTAAATGGAACACCGTATTAGGCTGCGCAGCCGATCAAAAATACATAGTTTGTAATGCCGATGAGGGTGATTCCGGTACCTATTCTGATCGCATGATCATGGAAAATGACCCCTATGTGTTGATTGAGGGCATGACTATCGCCGGCATCGCCGTTGGTGCCACACAAGGATATATTTACTTGCGTTCGGAATACCCGCACGCGCTTGCTGTGCTGAATGAAGCCATCGCTAAAGCGGAACAGGCTGGTTATTTAGGTGACAAAATACTCGGCTTGCCGTATGGCTTTAACCTAGAAGTTCGCCGTGCGGCTGGGGCTTATGTTTGCGGTGAAGAGACCTCTTTATTAGAAAGTTTGGAAGGCAAACGTGGCTTAGTGCGCTTTAAGCCACCTTTGCCAGCCATTGAAGGCTTGTTTGGCAAACCGACCGTGGTTAACAACGTGATTTCATTGGCCACGGTGCCGATTATTCTGCACAAGGGTGCCCAATATTATGCTGACTATGGCATGGGTCGCTCGCGCGGCACCTTGCCCATACAGTTGGCTGGCAACATTAAACAGGGCGGCTTAGTAGAGTTAGCCTTTGGCATTACTTTACGCGAACTGCTGTACGATTACGGCGGCGGCTCAGCCAGTGGTCGACCCATCAAGGCTGTTCAAGTAGGTGGACCCTTGGGTGCTTTTCTTCCGGAATCGCAATTCGATACGCCTTTGGATTACGAAGCCTTTAGTGCCATTTGGGCTGTACTGGGCCACGGCGGAATAGTGGCCTTTGATGACACGGTAGACATGGCCAAAATGGCTCGTTATGCCTTTGAATTTTGTGCGATTGAATCGTGTGGTAAATGCACGCCATGCCGCATAGGCTCAACCCGAGGTGTTGAGGTCATGGATAAAATCATTGCTGGCACCGATCGTGTTAAAAATATAAAGTTGGTGCGTGACCTAAGTGACACTATGTTAAATGGCTCGCTGTGTGCATTGGGGGGTATGACGCCTTACCCTGTTTTGAGTGCGATTAACCATTTCCCAGAAGATTTTAACATTAACGATGCCACGGTTTAGCTTGGCTAAAACCGTATAGGAGAGCGTCATGGACGACATTAAATACAACACTAGCCATCAGCCTGAACACAGCCGCACCAATTACGATGACCAATTGGATTACGGCACGCCAGCCAGCTTGTCTAGTAAACAAGTGACTTTGAGTATAGATGATAGAGAAATAAGCGTGCCTGAGGGCACGTCTATCATGAGGGCTTCCATCATGGCGGGTATTAACGTGCCTAAATTATGTGCGACCGATAGTTTGGAGCCATTTGGGTCTTGCCGATTGTGCGTGGTGGAAATTGAGGGTCGCCGCGGTTACCCTGCCTCTTGCACAACGCCGGTTGCCGATGGCATCAAAGTACACACGCAAACGGCCAAATTGGCCGATATTCGCCGTGGCACCATGGAATTGTATATCTCCGATCACCCCTTGGATTGTTTGACCTGCGCCACCAATGGCGATTGCGAATTGCAGGACATGGCAGGTGCAGTGGGGCTACGTGAAGTGCGCTACGGTTACGATGGCGAAAATCACCTCAAGTCAGTTAAAGACGAATCCAATCCCTATTTTAGCTTTGATCCGAGCAAGTGTATTGTTTGCTCGCGTTGCGTGCGTGCCTGCGAAGAAACCCAAGGCACCTTTGCGCTGACCATTTCTGGGCGAGGCTTTGAATCCAAAGTGGCAGCAGGGGTAACTAATTTCTTGGATTCCGAATGCGTGTCCTGTGGGGCTTGCGTACAAGCTTGCCCAACCGCGACCTTAATTGAAAAAACCGTGATAGACCACGGTGTGCCTGAGCACAGTGTGACCACCACCTGTGCTTATTGCGGTGTGGGTTGTTCCTTTAACGCGGAAATGAAAGGCGAAGAAGTGATTCGCATGGTGCCGAATAAAAACGGCGGTGCCAACCATGGCCACTCTTGCGTTAAAGGGCGCTTTGCCTGGGGCTATGCTACCCATCAAGACAGAATTACTACGCCCATGATACGAAAAAGCATCAAGGATGAATGGCAGTCAGTTAGCTGGGAAGAGGCGATTAATTATGCGGCTAGTGAAATTAAACGCATAGAAGCCAAATACGGCAGAGATGCGATGGGTGGCATTACCTCTTCGCGTTGTACCAACGAAGAAGTGTACGTCACGCAGAAGTTGGTGCGTGCCGTGTTCGGTACAAATAACGTTGACACCTGCGCCCGCGTTTGCCACAGCCCAACTGGCTATGGTCTTAAGCAAACCATAGGTGAATCAGCTGGCACACAAACCTTTGATTCGGTAATGAAATCGGACGTTATTATGATTATTGGCGCCAACCCGACCGATGGCCATCCGGTGTTTGCCTCACAAATGAAACGCCGCTTGCGTGAAGGTGCCAAACTAATTATTGCCGATCCACGTGCGATTGATTTGGTGGAAAATTCACCGCATATTCGAGCGGATTACCATTTAAATTTACGCCCCGGTACCAATGTTGCCCTTATTTCGGCGTTAGCTCATGTGGTGGTGACAGAGGGCTTAGTCAAAGAAGATTTTGTTAAAGAACGCTGCGAGTGGGATTCGTTTGTGTTGTGGCGTGATTTTGTTGCTAAGCCAGAGAATTCTCCAGAGGCCTTGGCCGATGAATTGGGTGTGGACGCTAAGAAAATTAGAGAGGCAGCGCGATTGTTTGCTACCGGTGGTAATGCCGCCATTTACTATGGCTTGGGCGTGACTGAGCATTCGCAAGGCTCCACCACCGTGATGGGCATAGCCAACCTGGCCATGGCCACCGGCAATGTTGGGCGTGAAGGCGTGGGCATAAACCCATTACGCGGTCAAAACAACGTACAAGGCTCATGCGACATGGGCTCTATGCCGCACGAGTATCCTGGCTATCGCCACGTTTCAGACCCTGCGGCGAAAGCCTTGTTTGAGGCTGCTTGGGGTAGGCCGCTTAGCGATGAGCCCGGCTTGCGTATTCCTAATATGCTTGACTTGGCCAGTGAAGGTCGCTTCAAAGCCTTGTATTGCGTGGGCGAAGATATCGTGCAATCTGATCCCAATACCCAGCATGTGACTCATGCCTTAGAGAATATGGAATGCGTGATCGTGCAAGATTTATTCTTAAACGAAACGGCGATGTACGCACATGTGTTCTTCCCTGGCGCATCGTTTTTAGAAAAGAGCGGCACTTTTACCAATGCTGAGCGCCGCATCTCACCAGTTCGCCGTGTCATGGCCCCTAAAAATAATGTAGGCGGGCAAGGTTACGAAGATTGGGAAATTACCGCAATGTTGGCCCAAGCCTTGGGCTACAAAATGGATTACCAGCATGCCAGTGACATCATGGATGAAATTGCTGCATTAACGCCGACCTTTAAAGGCGTAAGTTTTGCAAAATTGGATCAATTGGGTAGCATACAATGGCCGTGTAACGATGACTATCCAACCGGCACACCGACCATGCATATTGATGCGTTCGTGCGCGGTAAGGGAAAATTCTTTATCACGAAATACGTACCAACCACAGAGAGAGTCAATGCCAAATACCCATTGATTTTGACCACAGGTCGAATCTTGTCACAGTACAACGTAGGTGCGCAAACCCGTCGTACCAAAAACATCGCATGGCATCATGAGGACGTGGTGGAGATTCATCCACACGACGCTACCGAAAGAGGCATTAAAGATGGCGATTGGATAGGCATAACCAGTCGTGCTGGCGAAACCGTATTGCGTGCTCAATTAACTGAGCGCGTGCAGGCAGGGGTTATTTACACTACTTTCCACCATCCTGAATCGGGTGCTAACGTGATTACCACCGACAACAGTGATTGGGCGACCAATTGCCCTGAGTTTAAAGTGACGGCGGTGCAAGTGTCGCGGGTGAATCAATTGTCGGATTGGCAGTTGCATTACAAAACCTTTAGTGAGGCGCAATTGGCGTTTGCTGGCAGGGATGCAGAAGCTGCTAAAATAGATTGATGTTGACTTCGTCCGTCGTGTTAAGCCAAGCCTCGAGTTTGCTAAGCGTGCAACAGTGGCGTGATGGAGAACTACGGCAGGCAAAAGATTGTTTGGCCGAAGAGACTCCTGTGGCCATGGTCTACAACGGCGTGTCGCATGCGGTGATGTTGGCCACGGCGCAGGATCTGGAAGATTTTGCCATGGGTTTTGCCTTAAGTGAAGGCATAGTGGAGCAACCTAGTGAGCTTTATGGCATAGAAGTGCTAGAACAAGAACAAGGTATAGCATTATATTGCAGCATTGCCAATGAGCGTTTTGTGCAGTTAAAGGAACGGCGCCGTACCTTAGCCGGTAAAACCGGTTGCGGGTTGTGTGGCGCCGAGAATTTGACCCAAGCCATGCGTTACCCAAGAGCACTAAACAATGCCGGCGAGTTTACCTCGGCGAGCATAGTTAGTGCATTGGCTGCCTTGCCCTCGCGCCAGTTATTGCAACAACAAACCGGCGCCACGCACGCTAGTGCTTATGTGTTAGCCGATGGCAGCATCAACTTGGTGCGCGAAGACGTAGGGCGGCATAATGCCTTGGACAAGGTGGTAGGCGCCTTAGCGAAAGCCGGGCAACAAGATAAAAGTGGTTTTGTTCTTACCACCAGTCGTGCCAGTTTTGAGATGGTGCAAAAGGTGGCCACCGCCGGTTTGTCGATGTTGGTGGCAGTGTCCGCGCCAACCGCTTTGGCAGTGCGGGTAGCTGAGCAGTGCGGCTTATGCTTGGTCGGATTTGCTCGGGATAGCCGTTTCGTGGTGTATAGCCATGGTGAAAAAATTTTATATTGAATCAGTTTAGGCTAAGGCTAGTGGGTGTTTAAAAATGGACATACAGCGTTTAATTACTATGGCTAATCAGATAGGCGATTTTTACGAATCCTACCCCGATCCCGCGCAAGCTGAACAAGGTATTGCTGAACACATTAACCGTTTTTGGGCTTTGGCTATGCGCCAACAAATTGCCCAGTATGTTGGGCAGCAAGCCGGCGTGGGATTGCATGTGCCGGTACAAAAAGCCATCGCCGCCCATTTAAAAATCTAATGCCGGCCCACAACGTTTAGGCCAGTTAGTCGGCAATTAATCTAGGCGTTGGTATAAGTAAAAACTCTCTTTTCTGTCGGCCGGTCGCTTGCCCGACCACGCTTGTTGCCAAGAGCTATCCGGCTCAAAGCGTTGCTGACTTTTTTTATTAAAAACTAACAAGTAGTCACAGGTGCTAAATTGACTTCTTGCGACGGGCGTAAGGTTGATGGCGCTGTAGTAATTAAGAAGCAAAGCTTGTTGCCGTTCAACATGTAAACTATTTATGCAGCCATTATGCATGCTTAATCGTTGATCTAGGCTAGTGAAAACAGCTTGGTAACTTTTGGCTGAATCGAGCAAGGGTAACCAAAGCGTCATAAGCAAACTCCAAGCAAACGTCATGCCTACCGCCCAATTACTTACGGTGGATTTGTTGGTTTGTCTGGCGCGTATGCAAACAAACAGCCAAATTCCCGTAACTAATAGTGCAATGATAAAAGCCAGCCAATTGAAAGTTAACTGTTCCGCACCCGACAAGAACACCATGCGTTGCTTGAGTTTAATTGGGTAGCCAGTCAGCATGGCCAGCCAGCCTAGCCAAATAAGGCCGCCAATTAAGCCGAATAAAAGTACACCAAACCAGTTTAAAGCTGCGGCCATGCCACGTTTTAAATGATCAACGCTACCAGCGGCCAGTGCCGTTAATGGCAGCAGCAAGGTCAGGGCATTAATGTCTTTGGCCGAGGCCATGACGCCTAAGAAAAAAACATGGCATGCAAAAAAGACCAGTATCAGTTGCATGGAACCAAGCGCATGCAAGCGTTGCCGATATTGCCATAGGCCTAATAAGGCTAAAGGCAATGCTGGCCACGCATACCAAATTAAAATGCGTAAGAAATACAGGTGATTGCTCTGATTAAAGCCGTTTAAATGAGCGTTCCACCAAGCATGAAATAAATCCGTGTGTTGTTGATGCAAAAGAATTAACCACAATGCGATCGGCAGGCTGGCAAGTAATAGCGCGCTGAATAGGGTTTTGAAGAAGGGCGGTGTGCGCCAAGCTTTAAAAATTAAAATCAACAGCAAGGCGCTGCTGATTAAGGGTAAGGTGCTCATCAGGCCGTAAGTAAGGTAGCCTAAGCACAAAGCGCTAGCCAATAAAATACTGCCAAGCCTGGGTCGTCGTCTAGCCAGTGACAGCGCATAAAACCCCAGCGAACTAGCCGTTAAGCCAGCTATTTCAGCTGACAAGCTGTGCGCGCTGACCACCAAGCCTATGCTGCCTAGCATGATCAAGGTAGCATGACGACCTGCCCCATTGCCCCACAATTCCCTGCCGCTCATGCCCACCATAAGCAACATCAAGGACAGCCATATCGCGTTGATCAATCTTGCACCATCGTGCATGGTTAGCCAGGGAGATAGGGAGTAGGCACTTGCTGCGGCGCTAAGGTAATACAGCGGTGGGTTTTCTAGTGTTGTGGCATCGCTAGTTAAGGGTGCCAGCCATAGGCCTTTATCGTATAGGGTTTTAACGATATTAATGCCGGTGGATTCCAGCGGTTTCCATGGGGCGTGGCCCGTTAACCCTAATAGTACCCAAATGAAACATAAACCCAGCAATAATTGAATTTTCACGCTGTCGCCTAAG
>CALQUO020000033.1 GCA_943333775.2 Methylotenera oryzisoli | reverse complement strand
GCCAAGTAAAAACCGCTGCTGCCATCGGCTTGCTTAACAATAAGCGCGATAGCTTTGACGGTTTGCGTAACGCTGATATTAAGTAAGGCTGCCACGTCGGCACAAGCGGTTTGCTTAGGTGTGTCCACTTCTTGCATGGCGGCCGTTGGCGCCTGACGCTTAGCCACGGTGATGGCTTCAGCCAACTCTACGTTGGCGGCGTAATCGGAGCTGTCGCAATACGCTAGGCCGTCTTCACCCGAATCGGCCAAGACATGAAATTCGTGCGAACCATCGCCGCCTATGGCACCGGTATCGGCTTTAACGGCACGGAATTTTAATCCCAAGCGATTAAAAATCGAGCTGTAGGCTTGGTGCATGGTGGCGTAAGTTTGCTCTAATGAGGCGAAATCGGTGTGAAAGGAATAGGCGTCTTTCATCATGAATTCGCGCGCGCGCATCACACCAAAACGCGGGCGGATTTCATCACGGAATTTGGTTTGAATTTGATAAAAATTAAGCGGCAATTGCTTGTAGCTGCGAATTTCCGTGCGGGCAATGTCGGTAATCACTTCTTCGTGGGTAGGGCCAAAGCAAAACTCGCGTTCGTGCCTATCGGTAATTTTCAGCATTTGCGGACCAAACACCGCCCAACGACCGGTTTCATCCCACAACTCGCGTGGCTGAACGGCCGGCATTAACAATTCCAGCGCACCGGCTTTGTTCATTTCCTCGCGTACGATGGTTTCAACCTTGCGCAAAACACGCAAACCCAATGGCATCCAACTGTATAAACCCGAGCCTAAACGTTTAATTAAGCCAGCCCGCACCATCAAAATATGGCTTTGCAATTCGGCGTCGTTGGGGGCTTCTTTTTGCGTGTTGAAGAAAAATTGAGAGGCGCGCATGGTGAAAGTCGAATCGGAACAAATAAAAGTGTGAATTTTACCTTTTAACCTTACGCTCGTCAGCATTAATCCGCTTGAGCCACCCTAAGCCGGCGTTATGCTGCTTAAAGGCTAGGCTACATCGGCTAGGGTTTGCATGGCCAAACGCAAATCGTGCCAAGTTTGCGCTTTATCTAGCGGCCGCTGCAGCAAATGAGCTAGCGCATGCGTGGCGACCAGTGTGCGGCCATGGCAGGCGTGCAATTGGCCGCGCAAAGTTGGCAAACTTTTCTGGCTAGCCAACAACTGTTGGGCAGCCGCTTCACCGAAGGCGATGAGCATTTTTGCGGAGCTGGCTGACAAGGTATGGCCTGGATCAGTCATGGCCTGCGGGGGGCTTAAACTAATGCGCATGGCCTTAGCCATGTTTTGTAGCAACTGCCATTCGTCTGCCGATAAGCTGGCTGTAAGCGACACAAACAACCATAAGCCATCCGTGCTGGCGACCTGCGTCCAAGCTAAGGCTGCGACAGGCTCTAGCAAGACTGGCTCTGGTACGACTGGCGCCGCAACATGAGCAGCGGGGCTCACTGGCACAGCACTAACTGCTTTGGCTTCAGGCGCAAGCGGAGTCAAGCTGGCACGCAAATGCCACATAGGTAGCAATTCCAATTCACGCAACACGTCTTCTTGCGTCATCGCAGGGGTGGCCTCGTCTTTTGTATTTGGGTTTTTGTTCATGGGTCTTATTTAATGGCGTCGTTTATTCTATAGCCAAACCCATTAACACGGCATCTTCTCGGCCGTTTTTGGCTGGGTAATAGCCGCGCCTAATGGCCATCTCATTAAAGCCGGTATTTTCATAGAGCGCAATGGCGCTGACGTTACTCATGCGTACCTCTAGGAACATATTGGCTGCTTGGTGCTGTTTAGCCAAATCCACCATGTGTTGCAACAGGCATCGGCCTAAGCCTTGCTTTTGATAGGCTTGCGCGATGCTTAAATTAAGCAAATGCGCTTCATCCAACACCAGCATCATCAAAGCATACCCTATGATGGTTTTATCGCGCCATAGCACTCGCGCTGTGTAACCGGCATTTAAAGAATCGCTGAAATTGCCCCGCGTCCAAGGGTAAGGGTAAATCAACGGCTCGATGGCCATGATGGCATCCAAATCCGCTATGTGCATGGGCAGAAATTGGTCGCTAGCCGTTAGGCCATACGGCAGCCTGGAATTAATCATCACAGCGATGCACCCAGCTCACGTTCGGCGGTTTTAAGGGCCACCCGATTGCGCACGTAAATAGGCATGGCCACACCGGCGGGCAAAGCTTGACCTGCGGCAAAATCCGCTTGGGTTAAAGCCAGTATGGCCATGGCCTCAGGTAAACAATCAGGCTGCGTGGCCAGTAACTGGCCGCTATAGACTGTCGCCAATGCCTCAGGGTAAGCATGCCAACCGCTGCCGACGCCGGTCCAGCCGGTGCCCAATAAAACCGGCACCGCTTCAGGTTTACATACCGATGGCTCGACTAGGGTTTGCCAATGGGCGCCGACTTTCTCGTAAGCGGCATGGTAAACCTCACCCATCCGCGCATCCAAACAGGCGATGACTTTATTGGCGCCACTGGCTTGCGCTAAAGCCAACAAGGTACACACGCCCAACACCGGTAAATTGGCGCCCAAGCCTAAGCCTTGTGCAACGCCGGCGGCAATGCGCACGCCAGTAAATGAACCTGGGCCGGCACCAAAAGCCAAGCCGTGCAGATCGCCCAATTGCAAATTGGCTTGCTTAAGCAAACTGTCTATCTGCGGCAAAATGACTTGCGAGTGGGTTTGCCCGGCGTTAACTTGAAACACATAGGACGCATCGCCCTTGATTAAGGCTAGCGATAGGTGTTCCGTGGAGGTATCAAAGGCGAGTAAATTCACGTGAGCTTAATGTTCATTTTTATCAGACGCTATTTTGCCACGCATACGCTTAATTTGGCCACGCTGGGTTTTACTTTCTAAGCGCCTTTGTTTGGATCCGTAGCTGGGTCGTGTGGCATAACGGGTAGGCAACACTTTATTGGCCGCGTTGACGATGTCGTGCAAGCGCTGGATGGCGTCCTTTTTGTTGGCTTCTTGAGTACGGTATTGCTGGGCTTTTAACACCAACACACCTTGCTCACTGATGCGGCTGTCTTTTAATTGCAGCAGCCGCGCTTTCAAGCCATCAGACAAACTGGACGCGACTATGTCAAAACGTAGGTGAATAGCACTGGATACTTTGTTTACGTTTTGCCCGCCGGCTCCTTGTGCGCGTATGGCGCTTAATTGGTAGTCGGATTCCGGAATAAGGAGCATCAGGCTTGCTCTGGCGTTTGGAAAAAAGCTTGCACCTCGGCTAAGTCACGCGTGCGTTTAAACGGCGGCAAGCTTTGCCAAATTCGTTTGCCATAACTTTTGCTAATTAAGCGCGGGTCACACAGCATGAGCACGCCGCGGTCTTTTTCATCGCGTATCAAACGACCGGCGCCTTGCTTTAGGGTGATCACCGAGTAGGGCAATTGGTATTCCATGAAGGCATTTTTACCTTCGGCATTGAGTTTGTCGACGCGAGCAGACAAGACCGGGTCATCCGGCGGGGCAAACGGCAATTTATCAATTATGACCACACTCAAGGCTTCGCCGCGCACGTCCACGCCTTCCCAAAAACTTTGCGAACCGACCAAAACCGCGTTGCCCAATAAGCGAAAGCGATCCAACAACTCGGTGCGGGAGCTGTCGCCTTGCAGCAACAAGGGGCTTTCTATGCCATTTTCCGCAAAGGCCTCTTTTAATAAAGCATGAATTTCACGCATGGCGCGCAAGCTGGTAGATAAGACAAAAGCCCGGCCACCACTGGCTTGCAACACCGGCAGTGCCGCGGCCACCACACAGGCAGTGTAACTCGAGCTATTGGGATCCGGCATGTCGGTCGGCGCATATAGTAAAGCTTGCGCTGGGTAGTTGAAAGGGCTTTCCCAAAAACCGGTTTTGGCATCTTGCAAACCCATGGCCGCTTGGTAATGGCTAAAATCACTTTTTACTGCCAAGGTGGCGGAGGTGAAAACCCAAGCCCGTGGCTGCGCATTAAGCTGCTTACCAAAACCCTCGGCGACACTGAGCGGCGTGGCGTGCAGTTGCACGGTGTGACTGAACACCTCTACCCAACGCACTAAATTCTGGTTGGCGGCCGATTGCCAACGGTCAAATAAATCGCCTAAAACTAGACTACGTTGCCAGCACTTTTCCAATAGAGGATCGCGCGCCGCTTGCGTTTCCAGCACTTTGGCTAAGGCTTGCAATTGCTCTAGCAGGTGTTTTAAGGCAGCATCAAAGCCTTTGATAGCCATGGCTTTTTCCACTGGCAAGCGCGACCCTTCGTAGGCAAACACCAAGCGAAAATCTTTCGCGGCTTTTTCTAACAGTGGGATCGCCTGGCCTAGCGCTTGGCAATCTTTGGCCAAACTCAAATATGCCGCCGTGCAATCGTGCGCCAATTCTGAAATCTGGCCGGTGGAGACGTCCTCACCGAAAAATAAGCCGGCCACCTCTGGCAGTTGATGGGCTTCATCGAATATGACGGTATTGGCCGTGGGCAATAGCTCGGCCACGCCTTCGTCGCGTAACATCACGTCGGCAAAAAACAAATGGTGATTGACCACCACCACGTCGGCAGCCAAAGCTTGTTTACGCGCTTCCATTACAAAGCATTCTTTGTAATTGGGGCAATCGCCCCCTAGGCAATTGTCGCGCGTGGAGGTGACGCTAGACCAAATCATGGCGTTTTCTGGGACGCTGTTGAGTTCGCTTTTGTCGCCGCTTTTGCTGTTTTCTGCAAAGGTTTGGATGACATGTAAATACTTCGCATCGTCGCGCGAGGCAAAGCGGCCCTCTTGGGCAGCACGCGCTAAATGGTAATGGCAGACGTAATTGGCCCGGCCTTTCAACATGGCCACCGTGACCGGTACTTTCAATGCATCGCGCACATTGGGCAAATCACGGCTAAACAATTGGTCTTGTAGGTTTTTGGTGCCGGTGGAAATGATGACCTTGCCACCACTTAGTAAAGCCGGGACCAAGTAGGCAAAGGTTTTACCGGTGCCGGTGCCAGCCTCGGCCACCAACTGGCTGTTGTTTTCGATGGCATCGGCGATGGCCATGGCCATCTCCAACTGCTGCGTGCGCTCACTGAAGCCGACTACATGCTTAGCCAGCAGGCCATCTTTGGCGAAAACTTGAGCTATAGTAGGGGTAGACATGCTGGACTTTGGGTGGTCATTTAGGCGTATACATAAAGACCAGCATTATCCCACGACTTGAGCCCGCAACATGTTGCAAACTAATTATTTAAGGTCAGCGGTAAAACCTAAATAGGCTTTTTTATCAAAAAATAGCCATATAAAACATAGCGTCAGATTCAGAGTATTGAATTTAAAGGCCTAATGCTATAATGGATACCGTGAATATAAAAAATCCCCAACCCTACGCGCTTTATTTATGCCTAGCATTGCTTGGTAGTCCGTGCTTGGCTGCCGAACCGGCATTGGCCATGATGGAGACCAAAGCAGATCTCCCAGCCACTAGCGAGAATATCAGTAGCAATTGGTCCGTCCGAGTCAGCGAGGTGCTTATCAACGCCTTAAGTCTTACCGGTGTGCGTTATACAAATGGTGGTAATTCGCCTGAAACCGGCTTTGATTGCAGTGGCTTTGTGCGGTATGTGTTCCAACAAGCCACCAGCTTGAGCTTGCCTCACAGCGTCATGGCGATCAGCCAATTAGGCAAAACCGTGCCTAAAGACGAATTGCAACCGGGTGATTTGGTGTTCTTCAACACCTTTAGAAGCTCGTTTTCACATGTGGGTATTTATTTAGGCAACAACCGCTTTATCCATTCCCCTAGGCGAGGCGGTAAAGTCCGCGTCGAAAGCATGGACGATGGTTATTGGGCAAAAAACTTCAATGGCGCCCAACGCATAGACCAGGTCAAACTTAGTACCGCAGAATAAATAACTTAGCCACTAATTATCTGCTGCCCTCACCGGCGTATCCGAATGGCCTAAGTCACGATTGGGATCTATGCAATCGCGGACCAATTGCTTGATTTCTTTTGCTTCAGGAAAGCGGCCTGCCAACTTACGCGAATAGAGCAATTGTTGATTCAGCGTGATATCGAAAATTCCATTGCTGCCAGGCCTTAAACTGACGCTGCTGAGATCTTGTTCAAAGGATGTGAGTAATTCCTGCGCCAACCAAGCTGCCCTAAGCAACCAGCGGCACTGCGTGCAATAGCTAATTTCGATGTGGTATTGAGCCAATTTGACCGCCCTTACTGTTATACTTTTATTTCATTAAAATAGTGCTAAACAAAACGCAACACGGAACTAATAAGCGTGCGCTTGTCATAAAGCCGTTAGCTTTTTTCCTAGGGATAATACACCATGCAAGTAAAAAACAAATACCAAGGCTTTACTAAAATTGGCTTGGTTTTCGCAGGCCTCATCGTTGGCCTAATGCTCAGTATGACCTATTCTGCCGTGGCAGAAAAAATGGTTAAACCGCAGTTACCAATCGAAGACTTGCGAGCTTTTGCTGAGGTGTTTGGCAAAATTAAAAGCGACTACGTGGAACCGGTAGAAGACAAAAAACTCATCTCTGAAGCCATCAGCGGCATGTTGACCGGCTTGGATCCGCACTCCACTTACATGGACGTGGACGCCTTTAAAGACATGCAAGCCGCCACACAAGGTGAGTTTGGTGGCCTAGGTATAGAAGTGGGCATGGAAGACGGCTTAGTAAAAGTGATTTCACCTATTGAAGACTCACCTGCTTACGCTGCTGGGATTAAGAGCGGTGACCTCATCATGAAATTGGATGAGAAATTGGTTAAAGGCATGACCCTAAACGACGCAGTAAAAATCATGCGCGGCAAACCTGATACGCCAATTAACTTAACCATCTTACGCAAAAATGAAGCAAAACCCCTATTGGTCACCTTGGTGCGCGCCATCATTAAAAACAAAAGTGTCAAATACAAACTGACTGAACCAGGCTTCGCCTATGCGCGTGTGACCCAATTCCAAGAACACACCGGCGAAGACTTGGCCAAAGCCATCAACACCATGCACACCGAAAACAAAGGCCCATTTAAAGGCTTTGTATTGGATCTGCGTAATGACCCAGGTGGCTTATTAAATGGGGCAGTGGGCGTGTCGGCGGCTTTCTTACCTAAAGACACCTTGGTGGTGTACACCGAAGGCCGCGCACCGGACTCTAAAATGAATCTCACTGTCAACCCAGAGAATTATGCTAGAGGTGGGGCCGCCAACGATTACATACGCGACATTCCAGCCGATTTAAAATCCGTGCCCATGGTCGTCTTGATCAATGCCGGTTCTGCTTCAGCCTCAGAAATCGTGGCGGGTGCATTGCAAGACCACAAACGTGCCACCTTAATTGGCGTGCGCAGCTTTGGTAAAGGTTCAGTTCAAACCATCATGCCTATGAATAATGGTGCGGCCATTAAATTAACTACCGCGCGTTATTTCACACCCAAAGGCCGCTCCATTCAAGCCAAAGGCATAGAGCCGGATTATTACGTTGAAGATGGTACCGACCAATCCAACAATATCCATGAAGCGGATTTGTCTCGTCATCTATCCAACCCAAAAGATGCGCCTAGCGGCTCAGCCAAACCTGACAACAGTGCCGCGGCTGCCGCAGCCAAAGCAAAATTGAATGAGAAAAAATTTGCTGAAGCATCGGCACCGATCGAGCCGGCCAGCAAAGAAGACTTGCAATTTGCCCAAGCCATGAATTTCCTTAAAGGCAAACCAGTGATTCAATCCGAGACACCAAAAGTGGAAGCGGCAGTCAACACGAAATAATTGATCTCGTCTGCGCAACAACTCTAGTAAAACAACTTTAACCCGCCCTTATCCGGCGGGTTTTTTATAGCCTATAGCAATTTTGTCTGGCCTTATGCCTAATCCAGCCTAGGCTAGGTTTATAATGAAACCATGAGTTTATCCATCCCCAATTTAATCCAAGAAGCTGAGCGTTGCGTGGCTTGTGGTCTGTGTTTGCCGCATTGCCCCACCTACAAAAAAACCGGCTCCGAAGCGGATTCGCCAAGGGGACGCATACAATTGATGCGCGCCGTGGCTCAAGACATACTGCCAAATAACGAGCGCTTTAAAGCCCACATTGACTTGTGTTTAAGTTGCCGCAGTTGCGAAAGTGCCTGCCCAAACAACGTGGCTTATGGTTCCTTAATTGACAGCGCTAGGGCGTTGTTTGTCCCGAAAAAAAGTCGCCTGGCGGCATTGGCACTGCCCTTTATCCGCTCAAGAAAATTAATGAATGGTGCAGTCCGGCTACTCAGACTGACCCAACAATTGGGCTTGGATAAGTTGGGCGCTGGCATAGCCGCGGCTAAGTTGTTACCCAAACTCAAAAAACCAGTAAACTGGCAAACCACCTACCCAAGCCTTGCCGCCAACAAACAGGGTGAAGTCAGTTTATTTTTAGGCTGCGCCAGTCAGGCGCTCGATAGCGACACATTGCAAGCAAGTATCCATGTGTTAAACGCCTTGGGTTTTGATGTACAGGTGCCTCCACAGCAGACTTGTTGCGGCAGCATTGCTAGGCAAATGGGTGACCTAACAGAATCCGACGCCTTGCTGGCTCGCAATCGCGCCAGCTTTTCCAGTGGCGTTCCAATTTTGACTGTTGCCAGCGGTTGTGGCGCCGGCTTAGCCGATTACTTATCTAGCCACCAAGTGCAAGACATCAGCGCCTTTTTAGCTAACTGCGATTGGTCTAAGCTAACACTCAAGCCCCTACCGCAGCGAGTATTTGTGCAAGACCCCTGCACCCTTCGCAATGGCCAAAAAAGCCATGCTTCCGTTTACACTTTATTAAAAAAAATTCCCCAAGCCGAAGTGATTGCACTCAGTGGCAATGGCCAATGTTGCGGTGGTGCCGGCGCTTACATGCTTACGCAAACCGAGATGGCGCAGCAATTGCTCAATGACAAACTGGCCAGCATACAAGCCCATCAAGTGAGCCTGCTGGCTACCTCTAACATAGGCTGCAGTTTGCATTTGGCGCGCGGCTTAGTAGCACAAAATGCTTCGGTACAGATACGGCATCCGGTGCAAATTGTCGCCGCGCAATTGGGCTTTACGGCCAACTAGATTAACGGTGGTCTTAGCCATGAATTTGAGGGTACACTGACAGCATGTTAAATCCATTAGATAGACTCATCGTTGAATTCGATACTGGCCTGCGCACTTTGTTGGCGCAAGCGCGGAGTCAACGGCCGCATCCGGATGCGGCGATAGCGGAATCCGAGTTAAGCGAAGCCGAAAAAACCCAGGCAAGCGCATTAATGCGCGTCAACCATACCGGTGAAGTTTGCGCGCAAGCCTTATACAGCGGCCAAGCACTCACTGCCCACAGTCAGCGAACAGCGGCGGCACTCAAACAAGCTGCCGTGGAGGAAACCGACCATTTAGCTTGGTGTGAATCCCGCATCAAACAATTAGGCGGCCGCACCAGCGTACTGAATCCGGTATTCTATGCCGGCTCTTTCAGTTTGGGCTTGCTAGCGGGCGCCTTGGGTGACCGCTGGAATCTTGGCTTTGTAGCGGAAACGGAAAAGCAAGTGGAGGCCCACCTGGCAAGCCATCTAGATATATTGGCCCCAGCCGACCAAAAAACCCGTAAGATTATTGAACAGATGCAAATTGATGAAGCGGCCCATGCCAAACAAGCTAGAGAACACGGTGCAGCCGAATTGCCGGCGCCCATTAATTTCTTAATGCGCAAAGTGGCCAAACTGATGACCGCTTCAAGCTACCATTTATGACAAGGTCGGAACAAATGCAAAAATTTAGCGACGTATTACTTACCCTAGACGATGCCTCACACGTGCAACGCATCGCGTTGTTTCATAGCGACGGCAGTCCGGCCGGCATCATAGAAAACAAACCCGGCAGTCAAGG